>NZ_JBSFBZ010000030.1:0-89784 GCF_053593195.1 Saccharopolyspora sp. NPDC002376 | reverse complement strand
TGTCGTTCCAAGGCGACATCGGCGACTACCGCCGCTACGCGATCAACCACGAGGTCGGCCACGTCTTCGGCAACAAGCACGTCGGCACAGTGTTCGAGCACTGTTACGCACTCACGACCATATGTGCAGGATGCACTTCGCACGCACTCCAACTGTGCACTTGACCTAGTGACGACGGATTGACCAGGGCTTACGTTGTCCGCCAACCGCCCCTCCGAGTCCACCCGAGGAGTCCCATGGCTTCATCCGTCGGGGTCGACGACTACGCGCTGACCAGGGTGCCCGACCACGCGCGCTACTCCTGGTGGTCCGTTGCCGTGCAGCGGTTCGGCCAGATCTCCGCGCTGACCCAGTTCCTGCTCGGCGCCGCGCTCGGTTTCGGTATGAGCTTCTGGGACGCCTTCCTCGCGCTGACCCTGGGCGCCGTGATCCTGGAGGTCGTGGCGATCTTCGTCGGGATCATGGGCGCCCGCGAAGGCCTGTCCACCTCGATGCTGGCTCGCTGGACCGGGTTCGGCCGCGCCGGATCCGCGCTGATCGGACTGGCCATCGCGATCAGCCTGATCGGCTGGTTCGGCATCCAGTCCGCAGTGTCGGCCAGGGGCCTGGTCGCGCTGATCGGCGGCCTACCGGAGTGGGGCTGGGCGCTGGTGTTCGGCCTGCTCGTCACCGCCATCGTGCTGCGCGGCTTCCGCTCGATGGCCTGGGTCGCCTACGTGTCCGTGCCCGCCTTCCTGATCCTGGTCGGCTGGTCGATCGGCGTGGAGCTCACGCAGCACGACATCGGCGCGCTGATGTCCTCCGCGCCGCCCGGCCCGCAGCTGTCGCTGCTCGAAGGCACCACGCTGGTCGCCGGCGGTTTCATCACCGGTTCGGTGATCACGCCCGACATGACCCGCTTCAATCGCACCGTCGGCGACGTCGTCAAGCAGACGCTGGTCGGCATCACCCTCGGCGAATACGTGATCGGCCTGGCCGGGGTGCTGCTCGCGCACGCCGTGCGGTCCGCCGACATCACCACCATCGTCACCTCGTCGGTCGGCTGGGTCGGGATCCTGGTCATCGTCGCAGGCACGCTGAAGATCAACGACTGGAACCTGTACTCCTCCGGGCTGGGCCTGGTGAACTTCGTCGGCACGGTCTTCGGCAAGAAGCTCAACCGCGGCGTGGCGACCGCGATGTTCGGCGTGATCGGCAGCGTGCTGGCCGCGGTCGGAATCCTCGACCAGTTCACCGACTTCCTGACCGTGCTCGGGGTGGCGTTCCCGCCGATCGGCGGGATCATGGTCGCCGAGTACTTCATCGTCCGCCTCTGGAGGGGCGAGCTCGACGCCTCGCGGGCGCGGGGCGAGATCCCGGACTCGTCGCCGAACTGGGTGCCCGCGACGCTGGTCATCTGGCTGGTCTCCGCGCTGTTCGGCGGATTCGTGGAGATCGGGCTGCCGAGCATCAACTCGCTGGTCCTCGCCTTCGCCCTCTACGTCGTCGCCGGGAAGCTCGGTCTCATCCGCGGCGTCGGCACCACCCGGTCCGAAACCGACCTCGTGAGTGCGAAAACCGGCTAGAACCGGCTTTCGCACTCACGACCACTTGATCAAGACGAAGGAGTTCGGACTTGCGTATCGGCATTGATGTCGGCGGCACCAACACCGACGCCGTCCTGCTGGACGGCACGAAGGTGCTCGCCGCGGTGAAGCTGAGCACCACCACCGATGTCACGTCCGGCATCGTCGCCGCCATCGACGGTCTCCAGCAGCAGCACGCGTTCGACCCGGCCGGGGTGCGCGCGGTGATGATCGGCACCACGCACTTCATCAACGCGCTCATCGAGGCCCGCCGGTTGGCTCCGACCGCGGCTGTGCGGCTCAGCCTGCCCGCCGGTGCGTCGCTGCCGCCGATGGTGGACTGGCCGGAGCGGCTGGTCGACGCCGTGTCCGGGCGCAGCTACCTGTGCCACGGCGGGCACGAGTTCGACGGTCGGCACATCGCCGAGCTGGACGAGGCCGAACTGCGCAAGGCCATCGACGACATGGGCCGCAACGGGGTGCGCAGCGTCGCGATCACCTCGGTGTTCTCCCCGGTCAACCACGACTTCGAGCAGCGCGCCGCGGAGCTGATCGCCGCCGAGCTGCCGGACGTGGCGATCTCGCTGTCCCACGAGATCGGCCGGATCGGCCTGCTGGAGCGGGAGAACGCCACGGTCATCAACGCCGCGCTGCGGGAGCTGGCGGCCAACATCGTGGACGGGCTGGCCGCGTCGGTGACCGGTGCGGGCATCACCGCGCCGCTGTACCTGAGCCAGAACGACGGCACCCTGATGGACGTCGACTTCGCGCGCCGCTACCCGGTCGCGACCTTCGCCTCCGGCCCGACCAACTCGATGCGCGGCGCTGCCGTGCTCTCCGGCCTCGACACCTGCGCGGTGATCGACGTCGGCGGTACCACCAGCGATGTCGGCGTGCTCAACCAGGGCTTCCCGCGCGAGGCGACCACCGCGGTCAGCGTGGCCGGGATCCGCACCAACTTCCGGATGCCGGACGTGCTGTCCATCGGCATCGGCGGCGGCAGCCTGGTGCGCGGCGAACCGGTGACCGTCGGCCCCGATTCGGTGGGCTACCAGCTGACTTCCAAGGCGCTGGTGTTCGGCGGGGACACGCTGACCGCGACGGACATCGCGGTGGCCGCCGGGCGCGCCGAGATCGGCGATCCGTCGCTGGTCAAGCACTTGGACAAGGACATGGTGCGCGCCGCGTTGGAGCGCATCGCCGCGGACAACGCCGACGCGGTCGAGCGGATGCGGACCTCCGCCGAGCCGCTTCCGGTGGTCGCCGTCGGCGGTGGTTCGGTGCTGCTGCCCGACGAGCTGGGCGACGCCGGTGAGGTGCACCGGCCGGAGAACTACGCGGTGGCCAACGCCATCGGGGCCGCGATCGCGCAGATCGGCGGCGAGGTGGACCGGGTGTACGCGATCGATCCGGGCCAGCGCGACTCGGTGGTCGACGAGGCCAAGCAGGAGGCGGTCGACCGGGCGGTGGCCGCCGGAGCCAGTCCCTCCACAGTGGACATCGTGGACTTCGACGAGGTGCCCATCCCGTACCTGCCGGGCAACGCGACCCGGATCCGGGTGAAGGCCGTCGGCGACCTGCAGCTGGAGGCATGATCATGCACGAGATCGCACTTTCCGACCTGGACGACATCGCCCGCGGCGCAGCCATCCTCGGCACCGGCGGCGGCGGTGACCCGCACATCGGCCGACTGCTGGCCAGCGCCTCCCTGCACGAGCACGGCGCGGTTTCACTGACACCGCTGGCGGACGTGCCGGCGGATGCCGCGGTGCTGCCGGTGGCGATGATGGGCGCGCCGACCGTGATGGTCGAGAAGCTGCCGTCGATCGAGCAGATCGGCCTGGCCGCCCGCACCCTCGCCGAGTACCTCGGCCGCGAGCTCACCCACATCGCGTGCGCCGAGGCCGGCGGCGTCAACTCGCTGATCCCGGTTGCCGCCGCCGCGCAGCTGGGCCTGCCGCTGATCGACGGCGACGGCATGGGGCGCGCGTTCCCGGAGATCCAGATGGTGCTGCCGACGCTGCACGGCATTCGGGCCACGCCGATGTCCATCGCCGACGAGAAGGGCAACCGCGCCGTTCTGGACACAGTGGACAACCACTGGGCGGAGCGGCTGGCCCGCAGCGCCACCATCGACATGGGCTGCTCGGCGATGATCAGCAGCTTCGCCATGACCGGCGAGCAGGCCCGAGAATCCCTGGTGCCGGGCACCCTGACGTTGTGCGCTGAGCTGGGCAGGCTGGTGCGCACCGCGCAGGCTGAGCACCACGATCCGGTGGACGCCGTGGTCGGCCGGCTGGGCGGGCAGCGGCTGTTCACCGGCAAGGTCGTCGACGTCTCGCGGCGCACCGTGTCCGGCTTCGCCCGCGGTGAGGCTCGACTGGTCGGCATGGACGGCGACAGCGGGACCGAGCTGGTGCTGCAGTTCCAGAACGAGCACCTCGTCGCCGAGCGCGAGGGCACCGTGCTGGCCTCGGTGCCGGACCTGATCTGCGCGCTGGACCGGGAATCCGGCGAGGCGGTCACCACCGAGGCGATGCGCTTCGGCCAGCGGGTCGCGGTCATCGCCGCGCCCGCCGACCCGCGCTGGCACACCCCGGAGGGCCTGGAGCTGGCCGGACCGCGCTACTTCGGCTACGACATCGACCTGGTGGGAGTCGGGCGGTGAGCTGGCAGCTGACCGAGGAGCACCTGGTCGACCTGGCCCGCGGCGCGGCCGTGCTGGGCACCGGAGGCGGCGGCGATCCGCACGTGGGCCGGTTGCTCGTCCAGCAGGCGATCCGCGAATCCGGGCCGATCACCGTGCTCGATCCGTCCGAAGTGGACGACGACGCACTCGTGATTCCGACGGCGCAGATGGGTGCACCCACCGTGGTGCACGAGAAGATCCCGAGCGGCGAGGAACCGGTGGCCGCGCTGCGCGCGTTGGAGGCCTACCTCGGGGCCGAGGCGGCCGCGACGATGCCGATCGAGTGTGGCGGGATCAACTCGATGATCCCGCTGCTCGTGGCCGCGCGCACCGGACTGCCGGTGGTGGACGCCGACGGCATGGGGCGGGCGTTCCCGGAACTGCAGATGGAGACCTTCGGGGTCTACGGCGTGACCGGTTCGCCGATGGCCGTGGCCGGCGAGCGCGGCGAGACAGCGGTGATCGACGCGGGCGCCGACAACGCGCGGATGGAGTGGCTGGCGCGCGGCGTCACCATCCGGCTGGGCGGGGTCGCGCACATCGCCGAGTACTCGATGAGCGGCGCGGACGTGAAGCGGACCGCGATCCCGCGCACGCTCACGCTGGCGCACACCGTCGGCAAGGCGATCCGCGAAGCCCGCGAGCGCAACGCCGATCCGGTCGCGCACCTCGGCGAGGTGCTGAAGGGAACCCTGTACGGGCACCTGCGGGTGCTGTTCCGGGGCAAGGTCTCGGACGTCGAGCGGCGCACCGAAGCCGGGTTCGCGCGCGGGCGCGCGGCGGCGGTGTCCTTCGACGGTGCGCACTCGCTGGATCTGGAGTTCCAGAACGAGAACCTGGTGGCGCTGGTCGACGGCGAGGTGCGGTGCGTGGTGCCGGACCTCGTGTGCGTGCTGGACTCCGAGCAGGCGGAACCGATCACCACCGAATCCCTGCGCTACGGCCAGCGGATCACGGTCATCGGCATCTCCACCCCGGACCTGATGCGCACCCCGGAAGCCCTCGCGGTCTTCGGCCCGACCGCCTTCGACCTGCCCTACGCCTTCCAACCCGTCGAAGAACTCGTCGGCCCCTGATCCTCGCGGGTGGCGATGGCCGCACGCTCCATCGCCACCCGCGAGCGCCATTCCGCCTCACCACCTGAACCGCGCTGAGGTCTGGCCACTCACCTCTTGACTTGGACGCCAGCCCACGACACCCTGGCTGAACCCGAAACATCTTCATGTTTTTTGCGTGGAGGAGCGGTTCATGACGAGCTTTCCACCTGACTTCACCTGGGGCGTGGCCGCGGCGGCCTACCAGGTCGAGGGCGCTGCGAGCGAGGGCGGGCGCACCCCGTCGATCTGGGACTCCTTCGCCCGCACCGAGGGCACCACGGCGGACGGTTCCACCGGCGACGTCGCGTGCGACCACTACCACCGGTTCACCGAGGACGTGGCGCTGATGGCCGACCTCGGAATCGACTCCTACCGGCTGTCGGTGTCCTGGTCGCGGGTCGTCCCCGACGCCTCCGGCAAGCCGAACCCGGCCGGACTGGACTTCTACGACCGACTGCTGGATTCCTTGGCGGACAAGGGGATCAGCCCGGCGGTGAACCTCTTCCACTGGGACCTGCCGCAATGGTTGCAGGACGCGGGCGGCTGGCAGGACCGGGACACCGTCGCGCGGTTCGCCGAGTACGCGGAGATCGTCGCCGGACGACTGGGCGACCGGGTCGGCACCTGGTCCACGATCAACGAGATGTTCGAGCACTTCGCGCTCGGACACGTGACCGGCGAGCACGCGCCGGGGCTGTCCGTGCCGCTGGACGAGGCCGCCGGGGTCGTGCACCACCTGCTGCTGGCCAGCGGCCACGCCGCGCGGGTGCTCCGGGAACGCGGTCGGCTGATGGGGATCACCAGCTACGCCCCGGCACGCCCGCACACCGGCTCGGACGCCGACCGCGACGCAACCGCGCTCTACGACGTCCTGCAGAACCGGCTGTTCACCGACCCGGTGCTGCTCGGCCGGTACCCCGCGGAGCTCGAACCGCTCATCGAGCCGTTCGTCGCGGACAACGACATGGCGGTCATCCACACCCCGCCGGACCTGTGGGGCGTCAACTACTACTCGATCAACTCCGTCCGGGCCACCGAGGGCGAGGTTCCCCTCGAAGTCCTCGCGCCACAGGGGTTCCCGCGCACCGCGTTCGGTTGGGCCGTCGCGCCGGAGGGGCTCACCGAGATCTTGACCGCGCTGCACGAGCGCTACGCCGAACACCTCCCCCCACTGGTGATCACCGAGAACGGTTGCGCCTACGACGACACCGTCGACGCCGAGGGCAGGTGCGACGACCCGGAACGCGTCGCGTACCTGTCCGCGCACCTGGACGCGGTGCGCGCGGCGATGGACGCCGGGGTGGACGTGCGCGGGTACTACGTGTGGTCGTTGCTGGACAACTTCGAGTGGGCGGAGGGATACACCAAGCGGTTCGGGCTGGTGCACGTCGACTACGAGACCCAGCGGCGCACCCCGAAGACGTCGTTCGGCTGGTACCGCGACCAGATCGCAGCATCGCGATGACCACGGACCCGGACGGTCTCGGCGAACCGACCGAACGGGTGCCGACCCGCTGGGTGCTGGCGTTCTCACTGGCCACGGTCGGCACGTTCGTCGGCTGGTACGGGCCGTTGCAGATCCTGCTCGCGAAGCAGGCCGACGCGTTCTCCCCCGGTAGCAAGGAAGCCGTGCTCGCGGTCGCGGCCGGGATCGGCGCGCTGTTCTCGATGCTGGCCAACCCGATCTGGGGCGCGCTCTCGGACCGCACCGCTTCCCGCTTCGGCAGGAGGATTCCGTGGGTCGCGGTGGGCACGCTCGGCGGAGTCACCGGGTTGCTGCTGATGGCCGCGGCGCAGGACGTGGTGGGCATGATCGCCGGGTGGTGCCTGGTGCAGACCGCGCTCAACGCACCGTTCGCCGCACTGTCCGCCGCCATCCCGGACCAGGTGCCGCAGCAGCAACGCGGCACCGCGGGCGGGTACTTCGGCGTCGCGCAGACATTCGGGATCATGGCCGGTACTGGGCTCGCGGTCGCGGGCGGCGGAATCGTCGGCGGATACCTCGCGTGCGCGGTGTTCGTCTTGCTCTCGCCGGTGCCGTACGTGCTGCTGCGGCGGGACCGGGTGCTGCCGGCGGAACTGCGCCCGCCGTGGAGCTGGCGCGCGTTCTTCGCCGGGTTCTGGCTCGACCCGACCCGACACCGCGACTTCGCGTGGGCGTGGCTGACCCGGTTCCTGATCAACCTGAGCAACTCGATCACGTTGCTCTACCTGCTGTTCTACCTCGAGGACGCGGTGGGCCTGCCCGATCCGGGCGGCGGTGTGCTGGTCCTGACGGTGATCGACGCGGTGACCGTGCTGATTTCGGTGATGGTCGCCGGGATCTGGTCGGACCGGATCGCCAACCGACGCGTCTTCGTGGCCTGGTCCGGCGTGATCATGGCCGTCGCCGGGTTCCTGCTCGCGGGCTGGCAGACCTGGACGGGCGCGGTCGTCGCGGCGCTGGTCCTCGGCATCGGGTTCGGCGCGTACACGTCCGTCGACTTCGCGCTGATCACCCAGGTGCTCCCGGAGGCTCTGGATC
Organism: Saccharopolyspora sp. NPDC002376; assembly: GCF_053593195.1. Lineage (NCBI taxonomy): Bacteria > Bacillati > Actinomycetota > Actinomycetes > Pseudonocardiales > Pseudonocardiaceae > Saccharopolyspora > Saccharopolyspora sp. NPDC002376. Next base: position 81,909 of record NZ_JBSFBZ010000030.1, on the reverse strand, counting down.
GCGGCAAGGACCTCGGCGTGATCAACATCGCCAACGCGCTCCCCCAGGTGCTGGCACCGGCCGTCGCCGCGCCGATCGTCGCGCACCTCGGCGGCTACCCCGTGCTGTACACCGTCGCCTCCGTCATCGCGCTCGTCGGCGGGGTGCTGGTCTACCGGGTCAAGACCGTTCGCTGAGGCCGTCCGCGCTCAGTTCGCGCTGATGGGGGAGGCTGTTGGCGTGCGCATCGGCCTTGCGGACGTGCCCGCGCTGGAGCGGGGCGTTTCGCTGCTCGGGTCCGGTGGTGGCGGCGACACCGTCACCGCCGCCGCTCTGCTGCGCGCGCGACTCGGCGCTGGATGTCGGGCAGCGCTCACACCGGTCGACGAGGTGGCCGTTGATGCTCAGGTCGTGCCGATCGGCGTGATCGGGGCGACCGCTGTGTTCGCCGAGAAGTTGCCCAGCGGGGCGGAGTTCCGGGCCGCGATCGCCGCGATCGAGCGGTGGACCGGTCGCGGCACCGACGCGCTGGTGTCGATCGAGGTCGGCGGGCTCAACGGGGTCATGCCGCTGGTCGTGGGCGGTCAGCTGGACCTGCCGGTGGTGGACGCGGACCTGTCGGGGCGCGGCGTGCCTCGACTCGACCAGCTCTCCCTCGCTGCTGCGGGCAAAGGACTGACACCCGTCGTGCTGGCTGAGCCCGGCGGGCAGGTGCTGGTCCTCGCTGAAGCGACCTCGACCGAGGTGGAGCGGACCGCGCGCGCGTTCCTCGCCGGTTCCGGTGGCTGGGCGGTCCTCGCGCTCGCCCCGATCCCGGCGTCCGAGCTTCCGCAGTGCGCGATCCCGGCCACCGTGAGCTCCGCGATTTCCCTGGGGAGACAGGCACTTTCGATGGATCCCGAAGACCTCGCAGAAGCCACCGGCGGACGGGTGCTCGGGCAGGGCCGGGTAGTCGAGGTGTCGCGGCGGCCGGGCCCCACCGGGTTCGCCCAGGGCAGCGCGACGGTCCTGGACCACCGGACCCGGTCGCTGCTCCGGCTGGAGATGGAGAACGAGTACCTGGTCGCGATGCGCGACGGCGAACCGGTCGCGTCCACACCGGACGTTCTCGCCGTGCTCGACCACCGCACCGGCGTGCCGGTCCAGTGCGACGTCCTCCGCCAAGGCGTCGAGGTCGCCGTCCTGCAGCTGCCCGCCGCCGCGTTCTGGACCGATCCCCGCCGCCTGCCGGTGCTGGCGCCGCGTGCCTTCGGCATCGACTGCGACCCGGTCCTGCTGGAGGTGCGGTGAGCATCAGCGTGCGCCGCCTGCTCGCGGTGCCGGAGTGGCGCGGGTCGGTGCAGGTGCTGGCGGGCGACGTCGACCGCGTCGTGCGGCTGGTCCGGCCGATGGCGCCCGACCACACCGTCGAACCCGGCGAACTCGTGGTGGTGCAGTCGATCCCGGCCACCGACTGGCGCATCGACGCGCTGATCCGCCGGGTCGCCGACGGCGATGGCGCCGGAGTGCTGCTACCGGCCGGTGGCCTGCTGGAAACCACCCGCCTGCTCGCCGAACGGCTCGGCGTCCCGCTGCTGGCCACGACCGCATCACCGCTGGACCTGCTGGTCTCGGCCCGACTGCTGCTGGCCGCGCCGACGCTCGACCGCGCGGACCTGGTGCTGGCCACCCACGAAGCGCTCGGCCCACGCATCCGCCCGCCGGAAGAGGTCGTCACGACCCTGCAGGAGCTGCTCGACGCATCGGTCGCCCTGCTCGACGACAGCGGCGCGCTGATCACCGGCGAACTCCCCCACGCCACCGAAGTCCGCGTGCACGAACCGGTCCCGCAGAGCGCCCAGCTCGACGAAGGCGTGCTGCTTGCGCACCCGGTGCTGCTCCTGGACACCGCCCGCCCGGCACTCTGGCTGGCCGCCGAGCTCCCCGAACGCAGCGCCGCTCGCGCCGACGCCGTGCCACCGGCGCTGTCGGTCGCCGCTGCCGCGGTGCAGCGCTGGCTGCTCTCCAACCGGCTCGAGCTCGAACGCGACGCCAGGTCGAAAAGCGCGCTGTTGGGCGATCTCCTGCGCCTGGACGACGAGCCCACCGCCGACCTGCGCCGCCGCGCGGCCGATGCGGGCTGGAGCCTCGGCGGCTGGCACATCGGCATCCGCATCGGCACTGAATCCACAGTGGACACGGTCGCGCGGGCACGGGAAGTCGAGCGGGTGCTGCACGCCGGAGGCGTCGACGCGGTGGTGGTCGAGCACGGCGACGGCTGGACCGGCTGGGTCACCTTCGAGCAGGAGCCGACGGCCGACCGCGTGCGGTCGCTGGCCGCGCAGCTGCGCACCGTCACCCGCGAACTCCAGCGAACCCTGGACGCGCACATGGGCGTCGGCCGCCCGCACCCGCAGGCCGACGGGCTGGCGACCACGATCGCCGAGGCCACCGACGCCGCGCGGCTGGCCAGGACCCGCCCCGAATCGGGCCGCTTCCTGCACGTCGACCAGCTCGGCATGGCCCAGCTGCTGCTGGAGTGGACCCGCACGGACACCTTCGAACCCGCGGCCCGCGCGCTCATCGCGCCGCTGCGCGGCCAACCCGGCGACCTGGTCCGCACGCTGGCCGCTTACCTGGACGCGGAGTCGTCGATCGCGGAGACCGCGGCGGTGCTCGGCGTGCACCGCAACACGGTCGCGGCCCGCATCGAACGCATCGAGCGTCTCCTCGCCGTCGACCTGCACCACCGCGACGAACGCCTGGCCCTGCACCTCGCCTGCCGCGCCGTCGGAAGCACCGAAGGGTCGTGAGTGCGTAGCAGTGTTCGAGCACTGTCAGTGCCTGTTTTTGATCCTTTGCCTTTGATGCGCCGCAGGCGCATAGCCCACCCTCGACGCTTGCACCGCCGCGGGTTCTCAGCATTCGGCCTGGCGAGGACGGCCCCACTGCCGTGTATTGGCCATACATCAAGTTGGGCACCCGCAGACCAGGCTGACGCTGAGGTTCCGCTACCCGCACCGCCACGCAAAACGAGCCTGGAAACAGGTTCTTAGGCACTCACGACCCGGGCACTGGTGGAGCCGGTCACGCTCGGTGGAAAACTACGCGAGGAAAGCCGATCAACCGGACAAGGATGCTTATGACGACCGCAAGCAGTGTCCGCGCCGATGCGGTGCTGGCCGTGCTTCGACCGGACGTGCGCGAGCTGACCGCGAACGTCGACGCCGCGGTGCTCCGCCCGGCCGACCAGTCCGCGCTCGACCGGGCCGACCGAACCCGGATCGCGCTCCGCGTCGCGCTGGTCAACGACGAGCAGGACCACGCCGACGAGCTAGCGGCGGAACTCGACTCGCTGGCCGGCGAGGGTGCCGCCGACGTCGTCCGGGACGTCGAGCGCTGGGCGGAGCTGTCCGAGCCGCAGCAGGCGCTGCTCGCGCACTGCGAGCAGGTCGCGCTGGACCCGGCGGACGTGAGCGTCGCCGAGATCGGCGAGCTGCGGGAGCAGGGCTTCGACACGGCGCAGGTCGTGGCGGCCGCGCAGGTCGTGGCGGCGACCAGCTTCCGGATCCGGTTGCTGCGCGGGCTGCGGCTGGTCGAGGAGGCCGACGGCGGATCGGTCGCGCAACCGGAGAACAGCATCGAGGTCGGGTCCACCGCGGACGGCTGCGAGCTGCCGACGCCGGACGAGGCGTTCCCGCAGATGCGCTGGGTCCCGTGGGTGGAGGCGGACTCGTTCGACGTGGCGCTGCGCCACGACCCGGAAGCTCTGGAAGCGTGCAGCGCGATCTACAACGCGATCATGAGCGACCCGGCTGAGCTGGCCATCGCCGATCGCGAGCTGGCCGCGCTCGCCGCGTCCCTGCGCACCGGCTGCGAGCTCTCCTCCGGCGTCCACGGCCGCCGCCAGGTCGAGCTGTCCGACGACCGGGTCACCTCGGTGGCCCTGGCGGAGGCGGGCCCGGCATCGGTCCCCGACCAGCGCCAACGCGCGATCGTCGACGCGGCGGGCGCCCTGTCCCCCACCCCGACGGCCCTGACGCCGGAGCACATCGCCCGTCTCCGCGAGGTCGGCCTGACCTCCGAAGGCATCCGCGACCTAATCGCGGTGGCGGCCGTGAGCGCCTGGACCAACCGCCTCGCGATGACCCTCGGCAACGCCACCACCCGCGAAGCCGACTGGTGACGATCTGAGGAGTCCGCACTTCCCGCACGCGCCCGACACATGCGGGCGTGTCGTACTCCGACATGCCGACGGGTGTGGACAACTCGCCCACCCTGGGGATGAATCACTCAATTTCCATTGAGGTTTTTCCAGGCTCGTTTTGCGTGGCGGTGCCGGTTGCGGGGGTGGGCTATGCGCCTGCGGCGCATGCGCCCCGCGCTGCGCGGTGTCGGTCGTGCTTCGCGGTCACCAGCCGGACAGGATGAAAAGGGCTCATTGAAATCGCACGTCCAATTTCAATGGAACTTGCGGGAGGTCGCGGACTCCTCGCTCCGGGCGGGCCCCCGAGCCGGTTCCGCCGCAGACATCACCGGGCTGTCACTGGTCCGGGGACAGCCCGATTCCCCTGCGTGTCGGGGGTCGTGCGGCTGGGTAGTCGGAGCTTGCAGAACCGGAGGAGGCTCACATGGTTCAACTCGCGACCGAGCCGGTGATCGTCAAGACCCCCGGGGGCGACCTCGAAGGGGATCTCGTCGTGCCACCGCCTGCCCGGGCGGTGGTCCTGTTCGCGCACGGTTCCGGGAGCTCCCGGCACAGCCCCCGCAACCGCGCCGTCGCAGAATCGCTGCAGGGCGCCGGATTCGGCACCATGCTGCTCGACCTGCTCACCCCCGAGGAGGCCAAGTTCGACCAACACACCCACGAACTGCGCTTCGACATCGACATGCTCGCCGAACGCCTGGTACCCGCAATCGACCAGCTCAGCGCCTGGGCATCGACCCAGCGCATGCCGGTCGGGCTGTTCGGCGCCAGCACCGGCGCGGCCGCCGCCCTGAAGGCCGCCGGACGCCGGCCGGACCGCGTCGCCGCCGTGGTGTCGCGCGGCGGCCGTCCTGATCTCGCCGGCGAAGGCCTGGATTCGGTGCAGGCCCCGACGCTGCTGATCGTCGGTGGCGACGACCGCGAGGTGCTCAACCTCAACCGCCAGGCGGTCGAGCTGCTCACCTCGCTACCGCTGACCGACGTCAAGATCGAGATCGTGCCGCATGCCGGTCACCTGTTCGAGGAACCCGGTGCGCTGGAACGGGTCGCAGAACTCGCCGCCGACTGGTTCCGCACCTACCTCGGCGCCGGGGTGTCGCACCCGACCGGACCGGACGGCGGTCACTGGAAACCCCCGGAACCGCGTCGCCGACCACCGACGACGTAGTCCTGCACAGCTGAATAACCCGGAACACCTGACGGCACAGGGGAACCATCGCGAACGGCACGCGCAGTCGTGACGGCGCTGTGCAGTGCCGCGCGGTACAGCAGCGAGCCCATGCTCACTCGCCGAACTCCGAGCGCGGCGAGTTCCTCGATGCGTTGTCCTGGCTGGAAGAGGATGTTGACCGGCACGCGGACCGCATGCACCAGCGCGCGGATGTCGCCGGCAGCGCTCATGCCCGGCACGAAGATGCCGTCCGCCCCAGCCGCCACGTAGCGCTCGGCGCGGTCGATCGTGTCGCTGAGCGACGGCTGCCCGAGCCAGTAGGTGTCGGTGCGCGCGTTGAGGAAGAGACCGGGCGCGCGCCGCTTCACCTCGGCGATGAGTTCCTACTGGTGGACGGGGTCGCCGAGACCGTCCTCCAGGTTGATCCCGGCAACGCCCAGCTCGGCGAGTTCTTCAGCGATCCCGGCCGGATCGCCGAATCCCGTCTCGACGTCGACGCTGATCGGGCGGGGCAGATCGACCAGTCGCCGGGCGAGCTCGACCGTCTGCGCGCGGGTGCGCCCTTCCCCGTCCGGTTCGCCGTGCGCGGCGGCCACCCCGAGGCTGGTCGTGCCGATCGCGGCGAAGCCCTCGTCGACGAGCGCTGCGGCGGAGGCGAAGTCCCAGGCGTTCGGCAGCAACAACAGCCCGTCCTGGTGGAGTGCGTGGAATTCTCCCGACATGCCGCCACGGTAGGGCCCCAACGCTTCGGCGCCCGCCGAAGTGTTGTCGACGCAGAATGGCGGCATGACCATCGAACGCGACGTGGCCCGGCTCGCCGGACTTCTCGCCGACCAGACACGGGCGGTCTTCTGCCTAGCGATGCTGGACGGGCGCGCGTGGACCGCGACCGAGCTGGCCGGGCACGCGGGTGTCGCGGTGTCGACGGCCAGCGAGCACCTGAACCGGCTGGTCGAGGGCGGTCTGCTCACCGAACGCCGCCAAGGCAGGCACCGCTACGTGCAACTGGCGAACGCGCAGGTCGCCGACCTCCTCGAGTCGTTCATCAGCTACCTAGGCCCGACTCAGCAACCGCCGACCGGGCTGCGCGCGGTCAGCGCCTCGGCGGCGCTGGCCAACGGCCGCACCTGCTACGACCACCTCGCCGGACGCCTCGGCGTGGCGATCACCGACGCCATGACCACGGCCGGACGCCTCGACCAGACCGACGGCTTCTCTCTGACCGACACCGGTTTCACCTGGCTGACCAGCACTCTGGGCATCGCCGAAGCGGACCTCCGCAGCACCCGCCGCCCGCTGGCCCGCCCATGCCTGGACTGGACCGAACGCCGCTCGCATCTGGCGGGCAGCGCGGGTGCGCACCTGCTGCGCAGCTTCCTCGCCCACGGCTGGATCAAACGAATCGGCACCAGCCGAGCGGTCCGCCTCACCCCCACCGGAACCACCGCCCTCCGCGACCACCTCGCGCTCGACCCACAAGCGCTCAACCTGCCGTAAACCACAGTTTCAATTGAAACTGTGATCCGCCGTGGGTGAGATTTACAGTTTCAATTGAAACTGTGTTCAGTCGCGACTGAAACCTGCAGTTTCAATTGAAACTGTGGAAATCAGCGGGGCATGCGGCGCCAGATGGCCTGCGGGACCAGGCGCATCGCCGCGAACACCCAACGCAGGATTCCGGGAACCCACACCACTCGACGGCCCCGGCGGAGCGCCGAGACGGTCGCGTCGGCGACCTGGTCGGGAGTGCTGGACCACGGCGCCGGGCTCATGCCTTGAGTCATCCGGCCGATGACGAATCCCGGTCGCACGATCAGCAGTTCCACGCCGCTACCGACCAGCGCGTCGGACAGGCCGTTGGCGAAGCCGTCGAGCCCGGCCTTCGCCGAGCCGTACACGTAGTTCGCGCGGCGCACCCGCACGCCGGCCACGGACGAGAACACCACGATCCGACCGCTGCCCTGCTCACGCAGGAGGTTCGCCAGGTGGGTCAGGACGCTGATGTGCGCGACGTAGTCGGTGTGCACGATCTCGATCGCGTGCGCTGCTTCTCGTTCCGCGCGCTCCTGGTCGCCGAGCAGCCCGAAGGCGGTCACCGCGACGTCGATCGGGCCGTGCTCGTCGACGATGCCGCGCAGCAGCTCCTCGTGGCTGCTCACGTCGTCCGCGTCGAACTCCGCCCGCGCCACCTCGGTCGCGCCCACCTCGCGGAGCAGCGCTTCCTCCGCGTCGAGGTCCGCGGACCGCCGCGCCGCCAGCACCACCTTGGTGCACCCCTGCTTGACCAGGCGCTCCGCGACCGCCACGCCGATCTCACTGCGGCCCCCGAGGACCAAAACCGCTCCACTCATCGCGGTCAGTGTGCCACCGCCCGATGTCGGTGCGCCCACGTACTGTCCCGTCGGCGGAAGGAGACCGATGCCCGTCCTCACCCAGCGCCAGCTAAACCGCGCGACGCTGCACCGGCAGCTCTTGCTGCACCGATCGGAGAAGTCCCCGATCGAAGTGGTGGAGCACTTGGTCGGGATGCAGGCGCAGGCACCGTTCCCGCCGTACTTCGGCCTGTGGACCCGGCTGACCGACTTCCAACCCGATGACCTGGCGCAACGGCTGCTGGACCGGAGCGTGGTCCGCATCGTGCTGATGCGCGGCACGGTGCACCTGGTCTCCGCCGAGGACTGCTTGCAGCTGCGGCCGCTGGTGCAGTCGTTCCTGAACCGCAACGTGCACAGCAACACCGAGCACCGCGGGGAGTTCGCCGGACTCGACTACACCGAACTCACCACCTTCGGCCGGAAGCTGCTGGACGAGCAGCCCCGCACCGCGGCCCAGTTGCGCCCGCTGCTCGCCGAGCGCTGGCCAGACCGGTCCCCGGCGGCGCTGGCGTTCGCGGTGCGGAACCTGGTGCCGCTGGTGCAGATCCCGCCGCGCGCGATCTGGGGGCAAAGCGGCCAGCCGGTCTACGCGACGGCCGAAACCTGGCTCGGCCGCCAACTCGCCGAATCGCCTCCGCTCGGCGAGGTGCTCCGCCGTTACCTCTCCGCGTTCGGCCCGGCCAGCGTCGCGGACATGCAGACCTGGTCCGGCCTGCGCGGGCTGAAGGACGTGGTGCGCGAGTTAGACCTGCGCAGCTTCCGCGACGACAACGGGCGCGAGCTGCTGGACCTGCCGGACGCCCCGCTCCCGGACCCGGAACTGCCGAGCCCGCCGCGCTTCCTGCCCCCGTTCGACAACCTGCTGCTCTCCCACCAGGACCGCAGTCGCGTCATGTCGCCGGAGGACAGGAAGCGCCTGTTCAGCGTGAAGAACGCGGTGCTGCCCGGCACGATCCTGGTGGACGGCTTCCTGCACGGCACCTGGCAGATCACCCGGAAGCGTGACACTGCGGCGCTGCACATCACCACCTACCGGGAACTGCCCGACGCGGATGCGGAAGCACTGGTGGCGGAAGGCCTCCGGTTGCTGGACTTCGCGGAGCCGGAGGCGGCCGAAAAGACCGTCCACATCACCGAAGACGGACAGTGACGGGTGTTTACCGAACCAACTCCGGCGCTTACCCTGGACTAGATCATTTCTCACCTCGGACCGAGCGGACCCACGACATGGCAGAAGTTGACCGGCCGCAGATCGACACCACCAAGCCCAGCATCGCGCGGGTCTACGACGCGTTCGTCGGCGGCAAGGACAACTTCGAGGTCGACCGCCAGGTCCTGCGGCAGATCCAGCAGATCGCCCCGGAGGCCATCGAGGTCGGCCGACTGTGCCGGGCCTGGCTGATCCGGGTTGTCCGCTTCCTGGCCGGTGGCGCCGGGATCGACCAGTTCCTCGACCTCGGCTCCGGCCTGCCCACCGCGGAGAACACCCACGAGGCGGCGCAGCGCCTCAACTCCGAGGCCAAGGTCATCTACGTCGACAACGACCCGTCGGTGGCAGCGCACGGCCGCGCGCTGCTCGAGGAGAACGACAACACCCACTTCCTGATGGGTGACCTGCGCGATCCGGCGGCGATCCTGAGCGACCCGATGGTCGCCAAGCACCTGGACCTGAGCCGGCCGGTCGGGCTGATCCAGTGCAACACGCTGCACCACGTGACCGACGAGGAGAACCCCAGCCAGGTCATGCAGTCCTACGTGGACGCACTGGCGCCGGGCTCCTACGTCGCGATCTCTCACCTGTTCAACCCGGCCGACGGCAGCTACTGCGCTGAGTTGGCGGTCAAGTCCCAGGTGCGCTTCAACGAGATGATGGGCAGCTGCTTCTACCGGCGGCGCGAGGAGATCGCGGCGCTGTTCCACGAGCTGGAGATGGTCGAACCGGGCCTGACCTACCTCTTCGACTGGTGGCCCGACGGCCCGCACTTGAGCGAGCCCAGCCCCGAAGCCCACAACCTGCTCGGCGGAGTCGCCCGCAAGCAGTGACCAAAAGGGTCGTGAGCACGTAATTAGTTACGCCCTCACGACCCTTTGGTTTTTCAGGTCATGCGCGAGGTCCAGTGGCGCATCGCGTGCTCCACCAGACCGATCAGCGTGCGCTTGGTCGATTCGCGGTCGCGGGCGTCGCACGGGGCCATCGGCACGTCCGGGCCGATCGCCATCGCCTCGCGGACCTGCTCGATGGAGTGCAGCATCTGCCCGTCGAAGCAGTTCACTCCGACCGTGTAAGGCAGACCGCGGTCCTCGAAGAAGTCGATCGCCGAGAACGAGTCGGCCAGCCGGCGGGTGTCCACCAGCACGACCGCGCCGATCGCGCCCTTGACCAGGTCGTCCCACATGAACCAGAACCGCTGCTGGCCCGGGGTGCCGAACAGGTACAGGATCAGGTCCGAGGCCAGCGTGATGCGGCCGAAGTCCATCGCCACGGTGGTGGTGGCTTTGTTCGGCGTTGCGCCCAGGTCGTCGACGCCGCGACTCGCCTCGGTCATCACCGCCTCGGTGGTCAGCGGCACGATCTCCGATACCGAACCGACGAAGGTCGTCTTGCCGACGCCGAAACCACCGGCCACCACGATCTTTGCCGAGGTAGACGTGGTGCCGGCGCGACTCGCGGCCTGCGGCGTGGTGCCGAGCCTGGGCGCGCTATAGCCGACGGAGTCCACTCAAAACCCTTTCCATCAACACCATGTGTGGTGCGCTACCGCTTTCGCTCACCGTTTGGTGCACGGTAATCAACCCGAGTTCGGCCATGTCCGCCAGCAACACGCGGGCCACCCCGATCGGCACCGACAACAGCGCCCCGACTTCGGCCACCGACCTGGGGTGTTGGCACAGCTCTGCGATTGACTGGTGTTCCAGCCGAACAGCGGTGCCCGGCCGGTACCCCTCCCCGATCGAGACGAGGGTCTCCAGCTCCAGTTTGTGCGAGGACCTGGTTCGCCCACCGGTCCAGGTGTAGGAACGGATGCTCGACGCCGCCGGGGCAGCGGGTTCGTCCGCCGGCTCGTCCAGGTAGGACGATTCCGACGCCTCTTGTTGATCACGGCGCTGCTCATCGTACCGTTCGGCTTCGGAGCGCCCCCCGCGCTTGCGCTTCGCGCTGCCGAAGCTGAACCCGTTGACGACGTCGGCGAAGCCGTTGTCGCCGCTGCTGTCACGTCTTCGCCCTCGTGAGTGCCCCGATCTTCTGCTCATCGCAACCTCACACGAGTGCGCCGGTCGAGCCCTGCAACTGCGAACGGATCTCCGGCGTCAGCATCTGGCCGACGCGCTCCACGAGCATGGTCATCTCGTAGGCGATCAGACCCATGTCGCACTGCGGGGCGGCGAGCACGGTCAGGCAGGAGCCGTCGCTGATGCCCATCTGCAGCAGCGTGCCGCGCTCCATCTCCACGATGGTCTGCACGACCTGCCCGGCCTCGAAGCACTTCGCCGAGCCCTGGGTGAGGCTCAGCAGCCCCGAGGCCACGGCCGCCAGCTGATCCGCCCGGTCCCTGGGCAGGGTCGCCGAAGCGGTCAGCACCAGTCCATCGGCGGAGACCACGATCGCGTGCGCCACACCGGTCACGCGCTCGGTGAAGTCGGTGATCAGCCAGCCGAACCTGCGGGAAATCATCTGAGCAGTCATGCAACCTCCTGTTCGTTGCCGAGGTGATCACGCCTTCGCGCTGCGGACACCATGTCAATCCTCGTCGGTTGCTCGGTGCCGACCGCGGCTCGCACCGCTCTGGAAGTCGGCCAGCCGACCGCGGAGCTTGTCCGCATCGCGCTGGAACATCCCAGTGCTGGTCGGCTCGGAATTCGAGACGCTACCCGGGACCAAGTGCGCCTTCGGGGTGCGGCGCGGCAGTCCGGCGTTGGTGAACGAGCCGGGTTCCGGGTTCACGGCGGCCTCCGCCGCGTCGCGCGCCTTGTCGGCGGCGAAGTTCCACGCGTCGTCCGCACCCACGTCGTGCGGGATCCACGGCTCCGAATCCGCCGGGTCGACCGGGCTGAGCCGGGACTCCGTGGAACCGCCGAACTGCACCCCGTTCTGGGCCAGCCGGCGGCTGATGTCCTCCACGCTCCGGGTCTGCTCGGCCGGTTCGGTCTCGCCGCGCGGCGTGCGACGCGGCAGCCCGGCCTCGGTCAGCGGCAGCGCTACCGGCTCGGCGGGCTCCGGTTTGCGGGGGAACTCGTCCTCCACGCCGGGCCAGCTGAACTCACCGGTCTCGGTCAGCGCCTTCGGCTGCAGTTTCTCGCTCGCTGGCTGGAACCACTGGGTGGAGACTTCCTCGAAGATCGGCGACGCCTCTTCCCGCCGCGCGGCGGGCGGTTCGGCGCCGGGCCAGTCGAAGTCTCCGGGGATCGGCCGCGGTTGCTGCGGGATGTCCAGCGGCGCGTCGAACAGGTGCGCCGTCGGCGAGTCCTCCGGTTCCGGGGAGCGCGATTCGAACAGGCTCGACGACCCCGGCTCCTGCCAGGGCGAGGTCTCCGCCGGGATCCGGCTCGGCAGCTCGCCGGACGTCGGCAGCTCGGTGTGCGAATGGCCGTTGCGGCGGGTCGGCAACGGCGAAGCCGCGGGCGCGCTGGGGGTGGGCAGCACCGATCCGGTGTCGATCGGAACCACGTGCTCGGCCGGGATCGCCACGGTCGCGCGGACGCCCTCGACGTCCGGACCGCCGTGCAGCTCGACGCCGACGCCGTGCCGCACCGCGAGGCGACCGGCCACGAACAAGCCCATCCGCCGAGAGGCGGCGAGGTCGTCCTCGTCGACCGCGGCCAGCCGCTGGTTGGCGCGCGCGAGTTCCGCATCGCCCATGCCGATGCCCACATCGAGCACGTCGAGCACCACCGTGCCGTCGCCAGCCTGGTAGCTGGACACGGTCACCGTGGTGTCCGGAGCGGAGAAGTTCGCCGCGTTGTCCAGCAGTTCGGCCGCCAGGCGCACCAAGTCGCTGGCGGTGTTGCCGCGCAGCTTCAGCGCCGGCGGCGGCTGCACGATGACCCGCGGGTACTGCTCGATCTCGGAGACCGCAGCGCGCAGCACGTCGGCCAGATCGGTGGGCTGGTTGAACCGCCGGGCCAGGTTCTGGCCCGAGAGCACCATCAGGTTCTCGTTGTTGCGGCGCATCCGGGTCGCCAGGTGGTCCAGCTGGAACAACCGGGCGAGCTGGTCGGGGTCTTCCTCATCCTGCTCCAGCTCCTCGAACAGCCGCAGCTGCCGCTCAAGAAGTCCCTGGCTCCGCCGGGAAACGCTGACGAACACGTCGCTGTAGCCGCGTCGCAGGTCGGCCTGCTCGACCGCCAGTCGCAGCGCCTGCTCGTTCACCTCGTCGAAGGCCCGGGCCACCTGACCGACCTCGTCGGTGGTGTCGATCGGAACCGGGCTCACCGCGGCGTCGGCGCGCCGGCCCTGCCGGATCGCGTCGACCGCTGCCGGCAGCTCGTAGTCGGCCGCATCCAGCGCGCTGGTGCGCAGCTCGCGCAGCGAACCGAGCAGCTGGCGGGCGATCACGATGATGATCGTCGCGGCGATGATCAGCGCCGACAGCAGCAGCACTGAGTCCCAACCGGCCGCGTCGCTGGCCTCGTCCTCCAGCTGGGAGGCGCGCGTGCGGACCTCGGCGGCGAGGTCGTCGTGCCCCTGGTCGATCACCTGGACCGAGGCGTCGCTGCCGGAGTTCCAGTCGTCCCGCGCGATCGAGTACTCACCGCTGTAGGTGTCGTCGGTGCTCTCGGTCATGATCGCGCCCAGCATCCGGTTGCGTTCCTGGATCGGCGCGGTGTGCAGCGTCTCGTCCAGCCGCTGCTGCCAGTGCTCGGCGACTGTGGCGCGAGCTTCGCTGATCTTGCCCGCCAATCGGGCGCGCGACCCGTGCAGGGCGTCCAGCGCCTCCGCTTCGAGAGCGCCTTCGCTCAGCCCGGTCAGCACCAGCGCCTGCTGCAGCCGGACTTCCTCGGTCAAGGCCAGCATGTCCTGCATCGCGGTCGCGGTGCTGGACAGGCTCTGGTCGGCGACGCTGCTGGTCAGCGCGCGGTCCAGGGCCATCACGGAGCTGATCACGCCGCTGTAGGCGCCGATCGCCTGGTCCGACTGGAGCTGGTTGCCGCGGACCTGCTGGCGCAACTCGGCGAGCTTGCCCAGCTCCCCCTGGAGTTCGCGGTAGCGGTCCGAGACGACCTGCGCGAAGGCGTCGGACGAGGCGACGACCTCGCCGAGCTCGCCCACCGCGCGGTCCACCTCGGCTACCTGCCGGTCGACGGCACCGGAAGCGCCGTCGCCGGCCAGGAACTCGACCGCGCTGTTGCGTTCCCGCTGCAACCCGTTGATCAGCGGTTCGATCCGGTCCACCGCGTTGAGCACTTCTTCGACGCGGCCGAACTCAGCGGCCCGCTCGACCTGCCAGCGGATCTGCCCGATGCCGAGCGCGACCGCGAAGATGACCGGAACCAGGACGACGGCGCCGAGCTTGATCGGCAGGGACCAGTTGCGCCACTGCACCGCGGCGTCGCGGAGCCGCCCGAACTTCCCCTCGCTCACGAGCGCCCTCCTGGCGTCGAGCTCGGGGCTCCGCGCTGGTCGGTCGCGGTTCGGGGCCTCTCGGGCGAACAATGGTGGGGAGAACGGCGCATGCGTGCGATCCCGCAATCGTCGTCTGGGTGGTCGGGGGTGAAATCCAGCTGTGGACGGGAGGCTACGGGCGCCTGGAATCGCCATGCGGCACTGCGCTGTACCGATGGGTCTCCGACGGCACTCAGCGTCACCATTAGCATCTCCGGTCGGCGTATTCGTGACACCGGTACCGAACCGTTACCTTTCCCGGGGGCGGCTACATTTCACTACCCAAGCACTATAAGCCCCTGGTGAAATGCTAGCACCGGGGGCTTTTTACCATTCGACTACGACAAACAGGGGATGTCACGCCGAGTGGTCAAGGTTGGCGAACACCAGCCACCGTTTTCACTCGTTCAGCCCAGTGCCGAGTCGACTTAGCCGTCCACCCCGCGTCGAAATGCCTGGTCGATCAGATCTGCCGACTTTTCAAAGCTGCTGACCTGGCAGTACCAGACGGTAACCGCGATTCGCGCGGGAACCCGAGGAAGGCCGAGCAGCAGCATCTGAGATCCTGGAAAACGGCTTCCCGCGTGGTGATCAACACACTTTCGATCCCGCGCGGGAAGTGGTTAGAATTCCCCGCCTCCGCCGGCCCGCGCGCGCCCGGCGGGCCCACCGCGAAGTACCAGGAAGGACCCATGAGCAACGCAACGCAATCCGCGCTGCGCGGCGGCCCAGGTGACCAGCCCGGAAATCCGCGGTCGGCCTTCGGCGGAATCGACAAGAGCTCGGTTCGAGACACCCCGGAACAGCTCGATTTCCGCACTATCGAGCAGAGCGAGGAATTCCGCTCGCTACGCCGCCGACTGAAATGGTTCGTTTTCCCGGCAACGGCGTTTTTCCTGATCTGGTACATCGCCTACGTCGCGGTCGCCGCCTACGCCCGGGAATTCATGGCCCGGCCGCTCATCGGCGAGATCAACGTGGGGCTGGTGCTGGGCGTCGCCCAGTTCGTCACCACGGTCGGGCTGACCACCCTCTACCTGCGGTTCGCGCGCCGCCACATCGACCCGAAGGTCGACGAGATCCGACAGGACGCGGGAGAGCTCGAGCGATGAACGACCAGCAGCTGATCCCGGGCGACAGCGCGATCATCAACACCACCGTCTTCGCAGCGTTCGTGCTGGTCACACTGTTCATCGTGTACCGGGTGAGCAGCCGCGGCAGCTCCAGCGACTACTTCGTCGCGGGCAGCGCGTTCAGCGGTGCGCAGAACGGCATCGCACTGTCCGGCGACTACCTGTCCGCCGCGTCGTTCCTGGGCATCGCGGGCGCCATCGCGGTCTACGGCTACGACGGCTTCCTGTACTCCATCGGCTTCCTGGTCGCCTGGCTGATCAACCTGCTGCTGGTGGCCGAGCGGACGCGCAACACCGGCCGCTTCACCATGGGCGACGTGCTCAGCTTCCGGATGCGCCAGCGTCCGGTACGCGCGGCGGCGGCCGCCTCCACGCTGGCCATCACGATCATCTACATGATCGCCCAGATGGCCGGTGCCGGTGGCCTGGTCGCCCTGCTGCTCGACGTGCACAGCGCGTTCGGTCAGGCGCTGGTGATCGCCGTGGTCGGCCTGGTGATGATGGTCTACGTGCTCGTCGGCGGCATGAAGGGCACCACCTGGGTGCAGATCATCAAGGCCGCGATGCTGCTGCTGTGCGTCGCCCTGATCACGATCTTCCTGCTCGGCAAGTTCGGCTACAGCATGACCGACCTGCTGCTTCAGGCCGCGGACAACAACCCGCACGGCAAGGACATCTTCGCGCCGGGCGTGCAGTACGGGAAGTCCGAGCTGACCCAGCTGGACCTCGTGTCGCTGTCGCTGGCGCTGGTGCTGGGCGTGGGCGGTCTGCCCCACGTGCTGATGCGCTTCTACACCGTGCCCAACGCCCGCGAGGCGCGCCGTTCGGTGGCGTGGGCGATCTGGGTGATCGCGGCCTTCTACATCTGCACGCTGATCATCGGCTACGGCGCGGCCGCACTGGTAGGCACCGAGGCCATCCAGTCCGCGCCTGGTGCGGAGAACTCAGCGGCGCCGCTGCTGGCCTACCAGATCGGCGGCACGGTGCTGCTGGGCATCGTCGCTGCGGTCGCCTTCGCCACGATCCTGGCCGTGGTCGCGGGCCTGACGCTGACCGCGTCGGCGTCGTTCGCGCACGACGTCTACGCCAACGTGATCCGCCGTGGCGACGCCGACTCCGACGACGTGGTGAAGGTGGCCCGCATGACCGCGCTGGTGATCGGCGGGGCGTCGATCCTGGGCGGCATCCTGGTCAACGGTCAGAACATCGCGTTCCTGGTCGGTCTGGCGTTCGCCTTCGCCGCCTCGGCGAACCTGTCCACGCTGCTGTACTCGCTGTTCTGGAAGCGGTTCAACACCATGGGCACGCTGTGGGGCATCTACGGCGGGTTGGGCTCCTGCCTGCTGCTGGTGATCTTCTCGCCGGTGGTGTCCGGGTCGCCGGACTCGATCCTGTCCGGCGTGGACTTCGCGTTCTTCCCGCTGAAGAACCCGGGCATCGTGTCCATCCCGTTCTCGTTCATCTGCGGCATCATCGGCACCTTCCTGGGCCGCAGCGACGAGGTGGACGAGGAGCGCAAGGCGGAGATGGAGGTCCGGTCGCTGACCGGCATCGGCTCGCGAGTCGGCTGACGAATCGCACCGGAGGCCCCAGGACCAGCCGTCCTGAGGCCTCCGCCGTTCCAGCACTCAGCGCGTCGGGATCCCGGGCCGCTCCCCCACAGGTGGTGCCCGGTCGACCGAGCCCATCGCGGACCGTCACCGGCCGTTCGGCCGCCGCGCACGAATTCGCTCTACCCAATCGGATACTGCCAAAACCCCGGAATTCTCCATAAAATGGAACTCGACCCGCCCGGGAAAAAGATCGCTTCCGCATTAGCAGGGGGAAATGGTGAGCGATCCGGCGGGCGAAGTGGGGGGACACGATGCGCACCGCCATTCGCAATGCGCTGCTCAGCACGATGGTCGCCGCCGCACTGCCGGTGTCGGGACTGGGCGGACACCTGGGCACGATCGCCGTCGGGATCAAGGACGCGCTGGCCAAGACCGCTGATCAGAGCCAGGCAAGGGACTTCCGGGAGCCCGGCGTGCTGATCCGCTCGGAGCCCAGCACGGCCGCCGATGCGCGGGGTTCGGGAGGCCCCGGCGACCGCGCCACGATCCGCGGTTCGGTGCCCGGGGAAACCGTTCGCTGCGCCGATGGATCGAACAATTCGGAATGGTTCGAAATCACGAATCGTCGCACCTCGGTCAGCGGTTTCGTCAGCGGCTGCTACCTCTGATTCCGACCGAATTCACGCGTCGGCCCTTTCTCTCGGTCGACTTCCGGGTGCGGGGCTCAGAATTCCTGATCCGAGCCCCGCAGCCCTGCTGACCGCAGCCGGCGGAGGTGCACGAAGCGGTTCAGCCGGATCACCGGGCAGATCGCCAGCTCGCAGCTGCCCAGCAGGAACAGCCACGTCCGGGCGGTCGTGGTGGATTCCTGGAAGAACAGCAGGCTGCCGAGGATGAACCACATCGCGATGAGGAAGTCGTTGACGATGCCGACCACCTCGTAGCGCCGCCGGATCACCAGCTCCTCGCACCCGATCCGCAGTACCCACTGCTTCGACTCGGTGGAATCGCTCATCACCCGATGATCCGTTCGGCTCGCGGGACTCGCCGGTTCCCGCGCCGATGCGGCCGCCAAAACCGGACAGACGGCGAAAACCACCCGGTCGGGGTGTATCCAGCTTATTTGCTGGCGCTCCGATCCGGACTTCGAGAATCTTGGTCTCAGTCGGCCCAATCCGGCCGCAATCTCCTGATTTTCCTAGCTAGGAAGGACTTTCGCATGTCTGCTTCCATCTCCACCTCCTCGAACCGCCCCGCAGCGCGCTCGCCCTGGGCCGTGCGAGTAGTTCTCGCCGCGTTGCTGGCCATCACGGCCGGACTGCTCGGCGCCAACCACGCGCAGGCCTCCACGACACCGGAAAACCCTTGTCCCGAGGGCAATTTCTGCGTGTGGAACGAGGAGAATCACGCTGGTCAGCGGCACGACATCAGCGTCAACGACTCAACCTTCGCGATGGAGCAATGCGTCCCGCTGGCGCAGGAAGGCGAAGCACTGTCCTTTGTGAACAACACTGGACATCACGTCACCGTGTACCAGGACCAGCACTGCGACACCGAGGGCGACTTCGCGACCTACCCACCCGGCTCGCAGGCGCCGAAGTCGACCTACGTGCCCCGCGCCATCAAGGTCTGGTCGCACTGAGAGAGCGCTGAGCCGGCCCCGACGGTTCAGCGAGTCAGGATCAGGTCCCGCATCAGCTCCAGCAGTCGTTCGGCGGAGTTTGCCCAGGTGAACTCCGCCGCCTGACCGCGAGCCGCGGCCACCAGGCCGGCACGAACCCGGGCATCTTCCACCCGGCGCACCGCAGCGGCGAAGTCCCTCGACGACCCCGGGTCGAAGAACTCCGCGTGGCCACCGGTGACCTCGTGGAAGATCTCCAGATCGCTGCAGACCACCGGCGTCCCCGCGTTCATCGCCTCGATGATCGGCAGTCCGAACCCCTCGTCCCTAGAAGCGGTGACCAGCGCGCTGGCCCGACCGAGCAGCCGCTGGTAGTCGCTTTCCCCGATGCCCCGCCAGAAAACCACATCCGAGTCCGGCGGCAGCTGCGCCCGGAGCTCCGCTTCCCGCTGCGGCGCGATCCGGCTGACCAGGTGCAGCCGATACCCAGGAAGGAGCGCCATGCCCGCGACAAGGGTTTCCACGTTCTTGTACGGCATGAACGAACCCATGTACACGAGTTCGCGAGGTCCGCCCGCGGATTCCCCGGCCGCGTCCGGCTCTTCCGCCAGTGCTGCGATGTCTTCGGGCATCGGTGACGGTGCATTGTGGACGACCGTGACCGGACGCCGGGTGAGCCGGTGCTCGGCGATGAGTTTGCGCGTCGTCTCGCTGACCGTGACCACCGCATCGGCCCGGTTCAACATGACGCGCTGCGGCCAGAAAGCCTTGTGGTACAGCCGCCACGCGACGCGAACCGGCAGCGGCAGAAAGCCCGGCGGCTCCGGGTGCCGGTAGTAGATCAGGTCGTGCAGCGTGAGAACCAGCCGGTACTTGCGGCGGAATCCCCCGATCACCTGCAACGGGCTGAACACCACGTCGGCTCCGAGCCGGTTCAGAGTGCGCGACAACCACAGCTCGCGCGGCGAGAACGGGCTGTTGACCTTCAGGTGCGGAACACCCTCCGGCAGCAACCGCAACTGCCGCTCGTCGTGGATCAACATCGTCACCGGATGGAGGTGGTGCAGTGCTTCGATCAGGCTCGCCCCGTAGCGGCTGATCCCGTCGTGCTGATCGGTGCGCGTCCAGCGCGCGTCGACGACGACGTTCATCGTCCCGCTCCGACCCGCAGGCCGCTCAGCAGTGTTTATCGCAGGGCTGTTCATGCTGCTCCGAGGAAGCGCTGGATCGCTTCTGCTGCCGGCCCCGGCGTTTCGTAGTGCACCAGGTGTCCGACGTTCGGGATCACCACGAGCTCGGCATCGGACATCCGGGTGGCCAGCGCTCGCTGGCCCGGCAGCGGTGCGATCTCGTCGGATTCCCCGGCGATCAGCAGGGTCGGCAAGTGGATGTCGTCGGCGTGGTCGATGACGGTGTGCGTCGTCGAGGCCACGAAGGTCTCGCTGACCAGGGCCGGGCTGTGGAAGCGGCTGAAGTAGCGCAAGTGGTTGCTGTCTATGAACTCGCGCAGCTGCTTGTCCTTGGTCCGCGTCATCGCCCGACTGGCAGCCAGCACCACCCAGCGGTTGCTCAGCAGCGAGTGCCCGGCCCGGATCGGCAGTCGCCTGCCCAGCGTGTAGTAGGCGGAGGTCAACCTGGACAGCAGCACCCGCGGCCCGCGCAAGGCCGGAGTAGCGATCGGGTTGATCAGCACCAGCTTGCTGATGAGCTCGGGTCTGGTAGCAGCCACCTGGGACGCGACGATCGAGCCGAACGAATGTCCGAGCAGCACGACCGGACGCTCGCGGCCGTCGATCCGCTCGATCAGCTCGGTGATCACGTGCGCGTAGCCGGCGACGTCGTGGCGCTTCCCGGTCATCGGCCCGGAGTCCCCGAATCCGGGCAAGTCGGGAATGACCACCCGGTGGTCGGGCAACCCCGCGGTGATGAGTTCCAAGCCGTGGTGGGTGCCCCGCAACCCGTGCACCATCAGCACGGTGTCGGCCGCTTCAGAGCGGTCGGCACCGGCGAGGTCAACACCGGGCTGGAGGTCGGCATCGGCGAGATCGTCGTGGTAGGTCCAGTAGTGCACGTCAGCGCCGCTGATGCGCGCCACCTGCTCCACGGGGTGGAGTTCCGGGGTCACCACGGCGGCTCAGCTCGCCAGTTCGGTGCGGATCTCGTCGAGCTCGACAGCACCCTCCGGGTCGATCACGTGGTGGTAGATCGTCTCGAACCGGCCGAGGATCTCGTCGATGTCGTGCCGGGATACCAGCTGCTCGCTGGCCTTGCCCATCCGGTCGATCGTGGCGCGGTCGACCAGCACGTCCTCGATGGCGCGGGCCAGCGCGTGCACGTCGCGCGGCGGGTACAGCCAACCGTTCTGGCCCGGCTGCACGAGGTGCGGCAGCGCCATGGCGTTGGCCAGCACGACCGGGGTTCTGGCCGACATGGCTTCCATGGTGGCGAGGCTCTGCAGCTCGGCGATGCTGGGCATGCAGAACAGATCAGCACGGGCGTAGGCCTCCAGCAACTCCTCCTCGTCGAGGTAGCCGTGGAACTGGACCTGGTCGGCGATGCCGAGCTCGGCAGCGAGCTGCTCGAAGGCCGCGCGCCGGCTGCCGTTGCCGACGATCTCCAGCCGCGTCGGGACCTTGGTGCGCAGCAGCGACATCGCGCGCAGCAGGTCGTCGATGTGCTTCTCCTCGTCGAGGCGCCCGACGAAGAGCACGGTCCGGGTCTCCGGGTCGGGGTTCTCGGCGCGGTAGCGCTCGGCGGGCTGTCGGTACCGCTCGACGTCGATGCCGCAGGAGACCGGGAACGCCGCGTCGGTGAACCCGTTGTCCTGCAGCAGCTGGACGGCGCGGGGCGTGGGTGCGGTGACCAGCTGCGCCTTGCCGTAGTGCTTGATCAGGTTGTGCCACAGCAGCCGACCGGCGGCGTCCTGCAGGAACTGCGGGACCTTGATGTAGCCGAAGATGTTCTCCGGCATGAAGTGGTTGGTCGCCACCAGCGGCAGATTCCGCTGCCGGGCCGAGTTGATCAGTCCGCGGCAGATGAAGAAGTGCGACTGAACGTGCACGACGTCGGGCTGGATCTCGGCCAGCAGCCGGTCGGCCTGGCGGGCCTGCCACGGCATGATGCCGCGGATCGACGGGTGGAAAGGAGAGCCGTAGGAGGGCACGCGGTGCACCGTCACGCCGTCCTCGACCTCGAGGTGTTCGGCGCGGTCGTCCGAGTGGCAGATGACGTGCACGTCGTGGCCGCGGGCGGCCAGCCCGGTCGCCAACCGGTGGCCGAAGATCGCCGCCCCGTTCACGTGGGGCGGGTAGGTGGTCGCGCCGACCACGATCCGCAGCGGTCGGCTGTGCGGTTGCGAAGTCAAGGGGAACTCCCGTCAGGACGATCTGTCGAACTCGGTCCGGCAAGATCACTGCTGCCGGTCACCGGAGCGGGCACGCGCCGCTCCTCGGTTTCTGGGTGGTAGCGCGCGAGCGCGAAAACCCCGATGCAGGCCACCACCGCGCAGAGGACCTGGCCGGTGGCAGTCCAGGCGCTGACGTGGTCGGCTTCGCCGAGCAGCCCGATGCCCAGGCCGACCGCGACGAGCGGGTCGATCACGGTCAAGCAGGCCATCACCAGGTCCGGTGGGCCGCTGGCGTAGCCGTGCTGCAGCAGCCAGCCGCCCACGACCATCGCCACGGCGATGCCGAGAAGTGGAAGGGGGTTGATGTCCAGCAGGTCGCTCGTGCCCAGCTGCTGCGCGACGGCGCGCATCAGCAGCGACACGTACCCGTAGGCGATCGCGCACCCGGCCGCGAAGAAGATGCAGCGCACCTTCGACCGGGTCAGCACGGCCAGCACACCCACCGCCAGGACACCGGCGGCGACCAGCTGGGTGGCCGCCAGCTGCACGTCACCGGTCACCGGGGTGGCGGTCGCGCTACCGGCGGCGAGGAAGACGAACGAGGCGACACCACCGGTGGCCGCGAGCACCGCGAGCAGGACGCTGGGGCTCAGGTCGCGGACCCGGATGCCCTGCTGACGGCTGTTGAGCAGCACGGTGGTCGGCAAGGCCAGCACACCGACCGGCTGCACCACGCTGAGCGGAGCGAGGCCGAGCGCGCAGGCGTGCAGCAGGGCGCCGGTGCCGAGGCAGCCGAGCCCGGTGAGCCAGCGCGGGTTACGGACGAGCCTGGACTGGACCCGCAGGCCCAGCCCGCTGCCATCCATCGTGTCGTGGACCGCGGCGTGCTGCATCCGCGCCCCGACCGCATTCCCGAGGGCGCCAAGGGCAGCGAGCAACACCGCGAGCGCAGTCATCTCGAACCACGCCCAGTCGCCGGATCGGGGCAGTGCTGCACGACCGCGTCAGCCCTCTTGAGCAGGATGCGGGAACGTTCGACTACCGAACACCCTAGTCGGCGACCCATGTCACGTCCTGCTGTCGAGCCTCGCGGCGTCCGCCGCGCCGGCTTGCTGCCCGCGTCGGGACCCGCCGCCGACGGTTCCCGCCTTCGCTGTCCGTCCACACCGCTCAATCTCGCGTTTCGCGGGACCGACTCACATCCGGGGTCGGACCCCCAATTTCCCTGAGACCCTCCAGGCTCGCACTTCGCGACACCGCAGGTGCCACTGGGCCAAGACTCCCGGCGAACGTTGCAGAAATAGCTGCTGACCAGGCGAAACGCGATTCCTTCCCGAGCCCGGGGGCGCCTCCGGAAAACCCCGTCGGAACCCCGACTCGAACACCGGCCGATGCGGTGCGGAACGAAATTGCAGCGCCCCGTGAAACACCGGACGAATAAGCCTGCGCCGAGCCGGTGAACGAAAGCCGACGACTCGGCGAATCGAGCGGGAAGAACCGCGCAGGTTCCGGAATCGCTTCGCCCACGCACGGTCGAGGTGCGCCGGGCGCGCCCCCCGCGTGCGCTGTCGCGCTGGCCGCCGGATACACGCGCTCGACTCTAGAACAACGATGCTGAGGACATTGCCAGCAACACAAACCCGTCCGGCCCGGCGTCCGCGTGAACGGTCGAACCGGCAAACCAGACGAATGGAACAGGCCCCCGAAAAACCTTCCCGAACTGGGAAATCACCCAATTTGAAGATCAACTTCTGGCGACGAACACGGTGACCGAGACGACACTTCGACAACATCACCCCATCGATCACGGAAATGCGCACCGAAACAATTCAGTCACGACCAGTGATCGCCTTCGCCGTCCAACCCGGAATGGCCGCTCGACCGGGTGAGATGATGGCTGTCGTGGCTGCCGATTCCGATGCCGTTGCCCGTTCGAAGCGAACCGCCGAACCGGATCGTCCTGGCAACCCCGAAGATCGCAGCGCAGTCCGGGAGAAGACCGCGGTGGTGCTCGCCCTGGTCGGCGGCGCGCTGCTCGCCGCTCTGATCACCACCATCTACACCGCAGTGGGCACGATCCCCGGGCTGCCCGATCCGCCGTCGCTGGTGCGCTTCGGCCTGCCCACCGCGCGGGTCGTGCTGGACCTGGCCGCGCTGGCCACGGTCGGTCTGAGCCTGCTGCCGAAGCTGCTCGGCTTCAACCGCCCGAAGCAGACCGAGCCGATCATGACCCTGGCCCGCCGGGCCACCGTGATGACGGCGTTGATCTGGATGCTCGCCGCTCTGGTGTCCCTGGTGCTGCAGGCCTCGGAGCTGAGCCCGGACCGCGAGGTGACCGTCCAGCTGCTGGTGGACTACGTCGCGAACGTCCCGGCCGGTCCGGGCCTGCTCGCCAGCGCCGGCGCCGGACTGGCGTGCGCGGTGCTGGGCTTCCTGGCCATCCGGTTCGGCGAGTCAGTGCCCGCCGAGCTGCGCACCATCGTCGCCCTGCTCGGCCTGCTGCCGATGCCGCTGACCGGCCACGCCACGGACTGGCGGTACCACGACTTCAGCATGATCTCGATGGAGCTGCACGTGATCGGTGCGGCCATGTGGACCGGCGGCCTGGCCGCCGTCGCGCTGTTCGTCGCACCCCGTCGCGGACTGCTGGCGGAGGCACTGCCGCGCTTCTCCAAGCTCGCCACCATCGCCTTCGTCGTGGTCGGCGCATCGGGCCTGTTCAACGGCCTGATGACGCTGGTCATCACGCCGAACGTCGGCCTGCTCGGCCTGGTCACCACCGGCTACGGCCAGATCATCGTGGCGAAGATGATCTGCCTGGTGGCGCTGGGCGTGATCGCGGCGCAGATGCGCTTCCGCCTGCTGCCCCGCATCGCCCGCCACCAGCGCACCGCGCTCCTCGGCTGGGCCGCCGCCGAGGTCGCGGTGATGGGCGTGGCCTACGGACTGGGCGTGGTGCTCTCCCGCGCTCCGGTCATCGTCTGAGCCCTCGCGAGCAGCTGCTGCCCGCGTTCGGTGCCGAGCAGGAACTGGAACAACCACCACAGCCCGGCGAACAGCACGACCACGTACAGCGCCGTCGAGTAGTCAGCGGGCGGCGCGGCCAGGTAGGTCTGCTGCAACGACAGCGCCGCGTACGACACCGCGGTCACAGCCACCGCACCGACCACCGGCTGAATCCGAGCCGTCAGCTGGAACGACAGGTCGATCGCGACGGCCCCGGCGAGCACGAAGAACGGCACGGCCGAGATCGGGAAGTCAGCCGCGGCCAGCAATCCCCAAGCAACGCAGCGAAACGCCAGGTAACCAGCGGCGATGGTGGTCGCAGTCCACTTTCGCCCGACCAGTCGCCGCGCCAGCAGCAGCGTGCCGAGCCCGGTGAGCACCGCCCACGTCGGGTACACCCAGTCCGGCACCGGCAGCGTGAAGTGCTCTACGGCGAGCCGGTCCAGCGGTCGCCCCAGGTCGTCGGCGGCGAACTGCAGCAGGCTGTCCTCGGCGTAAGGCGTGCCGCGGTCCCACGCGGCCAACCCCAGCACGCCGTACTCCTGGTGCTGGTTCAGGAACATGAAGTTGTCCAGCACCGTGAACCACAAGAAGCAGGTGACCGCGTACGAATACCGGTCACCGCCGCCGTAGCGCGCCCAGCCGCGGATCAGCCCGATGCTCATCAACCCGGTGCCGATGTAGAGCAGCGCGTGCGACGGGCTCCACGCGGTGATGTCCAGGCCGTTGATCCGGTGGTTGATCACGTCCAGCGGCGCGGCCACCAGGAAGACGCCGAGCCCCCACTGCATCCAGCGCAGCGTGGCGCGGTCGGCACCGATCCCGGTGTAGGTGTGGAAGACCACCAGGCCCACCACGATCACGGTGCCGACCGTGTTGATCAGGTGCGGCGGCGCGAGGTCGTCGCGCAACCACTTGAAGTGCCAGCAGATGTCCCAGGTCGCACCCAAGGTCTTGAGGATCATCGCGACGATCCACCAGCGGTAGAGCGCGACCACGAGCTGCTCGGGGGCGTCCCGTCCCGGCTCACCGCGAGTCCAGTGGCTGCGGACCAGCTCCGTCGTCCCCGCCATCGCGTTCACCTCCGCCTCGCGCGATGTTCAAGCGAAGACGGTAGTCCGATCCGATCGCGAAAGTCGGGCTTCGGCGTACCCGGCAGTAACGGTTTGGAATACCCGCCGGCCACGATCTCAGTGCGGCGCCAGGCGCATGACCCACCTACGGCGCTTGCACCGCCGCGGGTTCTCAGCGCGGAATCTTCAGCACCTGGCCGACGTAGATCAGATCCGGGTTGCTGATCCCGTTGACCCGGGCGATCTCCCGCCAGTCCACGCCGAGCTTCTGGCCGATCCCGGACAGCGTGTCGCCCGGCTGCACCACGTAGGTCTCCGGCGCGGGCGGAGGCGGCGGCGCCCCGGCCCCGGTTAGCACCTCCAGCGGTACCAGCGAGACGTTCAGGTCGGTGTTGCCGCCGATGCCCGGCACCTGCCCGTCGGAGGCGTGCTGGTGGATCGCCACCCGGTCGGTCAGGTAGCCCGGTTCGCCCGGCGGGCGGCCGTAGTGAGCGACCCACAGGAACACCCCGGGGTCCACCCAGGTGTCGGTGGCGAGCTTCTCCTGGAACCACGACGTCGAGGCGTACACGACGACCTCGTTGCGGCCGGTGTGCCCGCGGATGGCGTTGATGAAGCCCTTGACCCAGGCGCCCAGGTTCGGCGCGTCGGTCTCGATGTCCAGGCACGGCGGCAGGTTCCCGGCCGCACTGGAGTTGAGCCGCCCG
Source organism: Saccharopolyspora sp. NPDC002376 (assembly GCF_053593195.1). Lineage (NCBI taxonomy): Bacteria > Bacillati > Actinomycetota > Actinomycetes > Pseudonocardiales > Pseudonocardiaceae > Saccharopolyspora > Saccharopolyspora sp. NPDC002376. Next base: position 55,158 of record NZ_JBSFBZ010000030.1, on the reverse strand, counting down.
AGCTGCGCGGCGAAATCGGCCGCGTCCTGCTCCGGGGAATTCGTGTCCGGGCGTGCGAAGTGGTAGAGCCCGGTGACCATCCCCGCACCGCGGGCGCCGGCCAACTGCCCGTCCAGCGTCGGACTCACATATCCGATGCCTTCAGTCGCTTTGATGTAGCTGAAGACGTATCCGGCGCCGCGAACCGCACCCCAATCCGGTTCCCCCTGATATCGCGCTACGTCCACGCCGGGAATGCGTTCGGCCATGTCAAACCCCCTGAGTTCAGCCTGCTAGCGGGCCCAAAGATATCGAAGTGGCACAAACCCGCAGTCCCGCCGTTCAGGTGAATATCACCACCCAGTCGGGCTACCGGAAAAGAGAATCTCTCAATTCGCGAACCGGCAATTCCGCCCATCGAGTAATAGCGCCTCACTGAATGCACCCGATCAGCCCATCCGCGGCGGACCGCAGTTCAACCCCGCGGAGTAGCTCCGCTCTCAACTCGCACAGCTCGTGAAGGCGGAGAATCGGGAATCGGGAATTGGTGGGCAACCCTCCCGCCCGCCAAGCGTCTACACAACAGCAGAGCAGTTACCGACGGACCCCGCCGCGCAGGGTGGGGACGGGAGGTGGTCGTGATGACCGCGCATCGACTGCGGAACATCGGATTGCGGACGCTCCAGGCATCCGGCGCCCTGCTGGCCGCCGGGCTGATGGCGGCCTGCAGCCAGACACCCCAGACAGGCAAGGTCATAGCCGCACCCATCGCGCCCCCCCAGCCACCCGCAGCGGCCCTGGACCTGCAGCAACCCGCCGCCGAGACGCCGGACGCCCCGCAGGCCGAGAACCCCCGGCCGAGCCCGGCGACCTCCGACACCCCGACCGCTCAGGCGCCTCCGAAGAAGCAGGAGCCGCAGGTCAGCAAGGTCACGCGCTGCCACACGTCGATGCTCAACGGCTCGTTGCAGAACGCCGATGCCGGCGCCGGACAGCGCTACGCCGAGCTGACGCTGACCAACAACAGCGGTGAGACCTGCACCCTGTACGGCTACGGCGGAATGCAGCTGGTCGACTCCTCCGGTCGCGCGCTGCCGACCAACGCCGAGCGCACCCCGAACCCCGGTCCGTCCATGATCAGCCTGGCCCCGGGCGCCTCGGCCAGCGCCACGCTGCACTGGACCGTCGTCCCGAGCGAGGGCGAGCCGACCGACGGGCAGTGCGAGCCCACCCCGTCCCGCCTCCAGGTCATCCCGCCCGACGAGACCGACCCGCTCCCGGTCGCCTGGAACTCCGGCCCGGTCTGCGGCGGCGGAACCATCAACGGCAGCGCATACCACCAGTGACGCCGTCGGCGCGTCTCTGACGAAACGCGACAGGGGTTTGGCTTGGCTCGATCAAATGTGCTGTGGTGGCAGCATGATCGAGCCAACGGATCGAGAGATCATCGGACGTCACGGCAACCTGGTGGTGCGGGAGTGGGCCGCGACCAACCCGGGCTGGATCGCACTGATCGCGCACGGGTACGGCGAGCACTCCGGCCGCTACCAGTGGGTCGCCGAGCAACTCGTGTCCGCCCGCGCGCAGGTCTACGCGCCTGACCACATCGGGCACGGGCGTTCGGAGGGCGAGCGGGTCCACTTCGCCGACGCCGAGTCGCTCGTGGCCGATCTGGAGACGCTGCGCCAGCAGGTCACCGCCGAGCACCCCGGCCTCCCGGTCGTCCTCATCGGACATTCGATGGGCGGGATGCTCGCCGCCCGCTACGCGCAGGAGCACCAGGAGCACCTCGCCGCGGTCGTGCTCTCGGGTCCGGTCGTGGGCACCTGGCACGTGCTGGACCTGCTCGAGCACGACGAAATCCCGGACACCCCGATCGACCCCTCGACGCTGTCCCGCGACTCCGCCACCGGCGCGTCCTACGTCGCGGACCCGCTGGTCTGGCACGGCCCGTTCAAGCGCCCGACGCTGCAGGCGATCGACAATTGCCTGCTGGCCATCAACGAGGGCCCGGCGATCGACAAGCCGACCCTGTGGGTCCACGGCGAGGACGACGAACTGGTCCCGGAAGCCGACACGCGCACGGGCATCGACCGCATCCGCGGCCACGAGTTCCACGAGCACATCTACCCGGGCGGCCGCCACGAGCTGTTCAACGAAACCAACAAGGACGAGGTCATGACTGATGTCCTCACCTTCATCGGCCGCGAGCTCAACTCCTAAGACGGTCTCCGGTGGCTGATGTGCACGCCACCTCGCCCTGACGGCGACAAGACCGGAGGTTCGGTGTGGAGTTGGATGCAGTGACGTCGCGGCCCGACCAGGAGGTCCTGGAGCAGAGCGATCGGCCCGTCGATCCCTGGGAGGGAGTCGACGAAGCGGCACTGGCGCGGGCGGTCCGTGCGCAGGCGGCGCGGCCGGTGCCCGGCGTCGAGGACATGGCGTCGTACCTCACCGCCCAGGTGTCGGACGCCGCGCACCGCGAGGTGGTGGGCCCGCTCCTGGACGGGCAGGGGGGCCAGTGGTGTCGTGGTGCGACGCGGCACGGTCATCGCCGCGTGGGGCGAACCGACGCGTGCGGAGATGGCATTCAGCGCCACCAAGAGCGTGCTGTCGCTGGTGGGCGGCGTCGCGTTCGACGACGGGACGTTGCGCCTGGACGAACCGGTGTCACGGTCGGTGGACCTGCCCCAGTTCGGTGACGCCCACGGGCGTGCGATCACCTGGCGCCACCTCCTCGACCAGACCAGCCAGTGGGAGGGCGAGTTGTGGGGCAAGCCGACATGGGTGGACGCGCAGAGCACGCGTGAGGGCACCGAGTCGGGGGGCGGGCCTCCCGGCGAGGGCTGGGCCTACAACGACGTCCGCGTCAACCTCACGGCACTGGCGCTCACGGTCCTGTTCGGCCGCGCCCTTCCGGACGTGCTGCGCGCACGCGTCATGACGGTGATCGGAGCCTCCGATGACTGGTCCTGGCACGGCTACCGGAACTCGACGGTCGATCTCGACGGCACCCGGGTGCCGGTGGTTTCCGGCGGCGCGCACTGGGGCGGCGGCCTGTGGATCAGCGCCCTGGACCTGGCCCGGATCGGCCATCTCTGCCTGCACGGCGGAGTGTGGGGCGGGCGGCGTGTCCTCTCGCACCGCTGGATCGAGGAACTGTGGGCGCCCTGCCCCGTCAAGCCCAACTACGGCCTGTCGTGGTGGCTCAATGGCGACCGCTCCGTATGGCCCCAGGCACCGCACACCGGCCGCTGCGCCCGCGGCAACGCGGGCAGCCACCTGCTGTGGGTGGACCCGGCACGCGAGCTGGTGATCGTCTCGCGCTGGGGCGCGGAGGTCGAGCGCCTCCTGGTCGATGTGTCGGAGGCGGTGCCGCCGGTCGTTTGACGGCCACGCCAAGGCGCATCTGACGGGTCATGGCCCGCAGGTACAGGCACAGAACCGGTACTCGTGAGCGGCTAACGCCGCTTCAAAGCCCAAGACGAGGAACATTCAGTACTACTAGTCCACGCAGATAATCTCGATCATTACTCGATCGGGTGAGGCGTGTCGCTTGCGCGGTTGCAGGTCCACTGTGGCGCGGGGAGCTTGAAGGGGCCGACGGGGGTCGGCCGGCGGACGGACTTCCCGCCCGGGCGGGGTGGATCGAGTGAGGCAGCCATGGACGTGGAGCGCGCTCAGGACCTGATCGGCACACCGGTTTTCGACCGCAACGGCTCGCGGGTCGGCCGGGTCGGCAACGTCTACGTCGACGACGCGACGCAGCAACCGGAATGGGTCACCGTCCGGATCGGACTGCTCGGCGTCAAGGAGACCTTCGCGCCGCTCACCGGCGCGAGCACCGAGGAGAACCGGCTCGATCTCGGCGTGGACAAGGACCGGGTGAAAAACGCTCCCCAGGTCGAGGCCGAGCACGGCCACCTCTCCCCGGAGGAAGGCCGCGACCTCTACCACTACTACGGCGTCGACCAGAGCGACACCGAGCAGTTCGAGGAGCCGCCGGAGTGATCCCGCAGCCGAATTGATCCGCCCCCTTGCCGGTGCGGGACAATTCGACTGCGATGAAGAACAACAACGAGCTCGAGCTGCTGATCACCGTGGTCGTCGGGGCCGATGACGAGCGTTCGGCGCGCACGGCCTGCCGCGAGCTGGTGCAGAACGTGGGTGGCCGGGTCGTGGCGTCCGGCGACTGCTCCGACGAGGAACCGGGCTGCTGGTCGGTCACCATCAGCCGGGACTGCGCGGAGACCGGGCAGCACGTGGCCGGGCTGTCACGCGCGGTGCGCAACTTCCTGCGCGAGCTCGGCCCGGATTACGCCCGCCACCGGGTGGCCTGCGAACCACCGACGGCGTGGACCGTGGTGGACCACCCCGAGCTGGTGGGCGCGCTGGTCAGCGGCGGGGAACGCCTGCTGGTCGAGGTCTGGGCGGGCGATTCGCTGATGTTCGGTCGCGCCGAGACCGTCGACCCCGACGAGCCACCCGCACCGACCGCTCCGGTGGTTGCCGAACGGGACGAGCACGGCCGGACGCGGCCCCGGCTGGCGCTAGTGGTGGATGTCGTCACCGATCGCCGCGCGGGCGCGGAGTGGCCTGCGCGCGCAGTGGCCAGTCGCCTGTCGCGCACCGCTGACGTCGTCGAGTACTCGGTCGAACCGCCGGTAGTGCGGGTTTCGCTGGACCTCGGCCCGGCAGTCGGCAAACCTGCGGAGATAGTCCAAGGCGCGGTGTCGACCCTCGGCGGCAACGGCTGGTCCCGCATGTCGACCGACGAATCGGGCGCGACCGCGCGGTGGTCCGCGGCACCGATGCCTCCGTCAGGCGTCTCCGCGATCGAGGTCACCGCGAAATCCACAGTAGACGCCGACCGGATCTGACCCGGATCCGTCAACCTCGTTTCACGTAGCGGGATTTCGACGCCGAACGCGGAGGTGCACCCGAAAGCGCCTCCGATGCCCAGCGCCCCGAGGCGTCTCGCGCCGCGCCCACGGCGCCGACCAGCGCGAAGGCTCACATGTCCGATTTCCGTTGGAAGCACGGCAAATGCGGAACCCCCTCAGCTTTCGTCACCCCGTCGAGTGATCACCTGTGTAAGTCATCACCCACCGCGATCAAACTGTGATCAACTCCATGGCCCTGCCTGCGCCGCCGGACGAGCGAGCGGTTAACTTGTGCACCATTACAGCACCGCCACCCTCGGAGGACCGGACCCAAAATGGCAGGCGTGGAAGAAGTTCGCGCAGGCATTTCGCTGGCCAACCAGAAGATGCAGGAGGGCATCGCCGCCCTGCAACAAGCGAACCTCGTCCTGGAAGAGGCCCAAGCCGCACTCGTCTCCGCCACCCAGGGCAGCGCTCAGGAGGACATGCAGCACGCGCACGGCATGCTCGCCGAGACGATGCAGATGGTCAGCGGCGCGCAGGGCTCCATCCAGGCCACGATGTCCTCCGCCGAGGCGTACGCGGGTCGGCTGTAGCGACGTGTCGGTGCTGGAAGAACTCGTGCAGGCGCTGGGTGTCGTGGAGCAGCACCTGGCGGACGCCGGCGCGCACCTGGGCACCAGCCGCACGGCGTTGGGCGAAGCCGAGCAGGCGATGATCAAGCTCGACCCGGAGCACCCGGAAACCGTGGTGCCGCCGAGCCTGCACCGAGCGGATGACCAGATCGAGCGAGCCCAGGGCATGGTCGAGCACCTGACGAACACGTTGCGCGATTTCGTCACCCAGCTCTAGGCCACCGGCGTCGGGCGCCCCATCTCGCGCAGTGAAACGGCATTACGCCAAGTGAATGCGCCAGATGGGGTTCTGCCCCGTCATCCGCCTAGTGGTAGTTTGATCACAGTTAGTAACTCTGCTTCCCGAGGTGGGGTGTGGGTAAACGCAACGAGCGGCGTAGCCGCGTCGAAGCAGCCTTCGAGCGCCTGCGCTCCAGCATCGCCACCGCGCTCGGTGCCGCCGACAACGAGCACGCCAGGGTCCTCGCCGAATGCGCGCAGCAGGACTACGCGCTACGCATCGCGCAGGCCGGGACGGCTGCCGCACAACGCGATCCGCAGGAGATCGGCGATCCGAGCAGCAGCGCGTTCCAGGCTGCGATGCGGGAAGCGCTCACCGATCGCGCGGAGATCTTCTCGGAGTGGACCGCCAACGGGCCGGATCAGCTGGCGCAGCTGATGGCCGAGGTCGCGCCGGGATCCGCCGGGCTTCCCTGGTCGGACTGGCTCGGCGAGGTGGGCACGCGGGAATCCTCCGCTCCGCCGCCCGAGGTGTGGCGCCTCGGCACTGCGGTCGTGCCGGACTCGCCGGACCCGCAGCCGTTCCCCGCCGCCGTCCCGCTGCTCGACGAGTCGCACCTGCGGATCACCACCGACGGCAACCCGGAAGCCGCCGAAACCCTGGTGCAGAACCTGCTGCTGCGGCTGCTCAGCCACTTCCAGCCGGGCGCGGTGCGCCTGCACATCTGGGACGTCGCGCAGCTGACCGGCACACTGCCCGGCCTGTACCCGCTGACCCGCGCCGGACTGCTCACCGCGCACGACCCGACTCGGCTCGACGAGATGCTGGACGCGCTGTCCGACCACATCCGGCGGATCCACACCGGCGCGCTGCTCGGCGGGCACACCTCGCTGCGCGCGTTGGCCGCTGAGAAGGGGCACCGCTCCGAGCCGTGGCGCATCGGGGTGCTGTTCGGCAACGGCGAGCCGCTGCGCGAGGAACAGCAGCAGCAGTTGCAGCGGATCGCCCGCAGCGGACCGGCCTGCGGCATCCAGCTGATCGTCGTGGACATGTCCCTGAGCGTGAGCAGCGCGATCGAATCGGTCCGGCTGATCGGCGAGGACCGCGCGCGGATCAGCACCACCGGACCGGAAGCCGTGGTGCAGCTGGACGAATCGCCGTCGCGCAACGAGGTCACCAAGGCCTGCACGTCGATCGCGGAGGCGTTCCTGGCCCGCCGCGCGCGGGTGCGGACCTTCGACGACCTGGTGCCCGACCAGTACTGGGCGCACAGCTCGACGTCCGGACTGCAGGCGCCGGTCGGGTTCGACGAGGGCGAGCCGGTGTGGATCACGCTCGGCGACAGCAGCCCGCACACCTTGATCGGCGGGCCGAGCGGTTCGGGCAAGACGAACTTCCTGTACGGCATGCTCGGCGGGCTCGCCGCCCGTTACTCGCCGGACGAGCTGGAGCTCTACCTGCTGGACTTCAAGGAAGGCGTGTCGTTCGCCCAGTTCACCCCGGGCAGGCGGGATCCGAGCTGGCTGCCGCACGCGCAGCTGGTCGGGGTGAACGTCAACACCGACCGCGAGTTCGGCTTGGCGCTGCTGCGGTTCCTGGCCGACGAGATGCGGCGGCGCGCGGAGGCCGCGAAGAAGCACGAGGTCACCAAGCTCGAAGAGCTGCGCGCCGAGAATCCGAACGGTCGGTGGCCGCGGATCGTCGCGGTGATCGACGAGTTCCAGTACCTGTTCGCCGACCGTGACAACGTGACCACGCAGGCCACCGCGCTGCTGGAAGACGTTGCTCGGCGCGGCCGTTCGCAGGGCATCCACCTGGTGCTGGCCAGCCAGGACGTGTCCGGCATCGAGGCGTTCTGGGGCAAGCCGGCGATCTTCGAGCAGTTCATCCTGCGGATCGCGCTGCCCAAGGCGCGCCGGGTGCTGGGCGAGCAGAACTCGGCCGCCATGGAGCTGCCGCGCTGGCACGCGGTGGTCAACCACGAGTCCGGCGTCAAGCACGGCAACGAGATCGCCCGGATCCCGGACGCCACCGCCCGCGACACCTTCGACGCGCTGCAGGTGGAGCTGTGGAAGCAGCTAAATGATTCCGCCGTGCCGCCAAGGCTGTTCGACGGCTCGAACCTGCCCGCGTTGTCCACTTTGGATGACTACCAGCAGCTGTCGGCGCCGGTGAACACGCCCGAGGTGCTGCTCGGGCAGATCATCGACGTTAACGGCACCGCCGCCCGGGTTCGGTTGAGCCGCTCGCCGGGGCGCAACATCGCGGTGATCGGCTCAGTCCGGGTGGACGCGGTGAGCGTGCTCGGCGCAGCGACGCTTTCCCTCGCACGTCAACACCTTCCTGGCGACATCAAGTTCACCATCGCCGGCCTGCTGGACGACGTCGACGACGACGTGCAGCGGGTCGTAGACGATCTGCGCGCCGCTGCGCACGACGTTGACCTGGTCGGACTCGACGGCATCGAGGCGGCGATGGCCGCGACGGCGGACTCGATCGACGGCCGTTCCGGCGCGGACGTGCCGCACTGCCTGGTGCTGTACGCGGCCGACGCGGCGCAGACCACCCTGGAACGCAAGGACCCGACCACCAGGGTTAGCGGCATGGACCACCTGCGGAAGATCCTCAAGCAGGGCCCGGAATCCCGGGTGCACGTGATCGGCTGGTGGCGCAGCGCGAACCGGGTGAAGAACACCCTCGGCATGGGCCCGGTGGACGACATCGGCGCGTGGGTGGCCTTCGACGTGCACGGCCAGGAACTGGCGACCTTCGCAGCCGGCCAGGTGGTCAGCTGGTCGCCGCGAGCCCGACGTGGCCTCTTCTTCGACCGAGCGGTGCATTCGCGCCCCGAGGTGATCCTGCCGTTCGACCTCGGCGCCCCGGACGCCCCGCAGGTGCCGGAGCCGCGAGCGGCCGAGGAGATCGAGGTCTGGGAGGAAGCTGGTGACTGACCTGGTTCCGGCGTCGATCCGGTACAAGGAGCTCACCGCGCTGGCGTCCACCGCCGCGCAGGACCTCCGCAAGCACGAGCGCGCCCGAGCGACCGAGCTCGGCGAAGCGGTCGCGGAGGGCCAGCAGCGCAAGGACGCAGCGGCCGAACAGCGCGACCAGGTCGTCGAAGACGTCCGAAAGCGCTGGAAGGCCGCGATGGAAGCGCTGTGGGACGAGCGCTGGATGCAGGTCAAGGGCATGCCCGACCCCGACCTGACGGCGCCCCCGGCAACCCCGGACGACTCCCGCCGAGATGTCCACGACGCGTTCCTAGCGCTCCTCAACGCCCTGGAAAGACCCCGCTTCGGCTCGGGAATTCTCCCCCGCCGCAAGAAGTCCTCGTGAGTACTTCGGGGTGCTAGGGCGCCCCGAAGTACTCACGTGCTCCTCAGCCGACGGCCTCGCTGAACCACAACCACTCACGAACGCTTGGGTGACCGGTCGGCGCTGGGGGGAGGGAACGCAGCGCCGACCGGTCGGCAGAGCCCGGGCCGCGCGGTCGGGGGCAGCTGCGGCCGAGCCCTGGTCAGGGGGCTAGAGGCGGTGGAGCGGTTCGAGTATTCGCTGTTGGAGTTCCAGCGGCGGCGGACCGTCCGAAGTGGATGGTGGTGGCGCGGGCTCGCGGAGCCGGTGTCGGCCGGTTTGTTCGCGTTTCCGCTGTTCAGCCTCAACGTGGGCGATGAGCTGCCACACCGTCGGCACGCCTTCGCCGCCACCCGAGTGCTGCGGCGCGCGGCTCCTCCAATCGATCGCGAACAGGTAGAACACGATCCCAGCGGTGATCATCACGATCCCGGGCAGAGCGATAGCCATGTCAGATGGTCCTCTCGATCGAGCTGGCGGTGAGTTCGCGAGCGATCCGATGAGCCTCGGAGTTGCAGCTGTCGCAGGTGGGCCACAACCACCCGATCTCGGAGTTGTCGGCGCTCAACTGCTCCCGGCACAAGGTCCGCACGGAAGTCCCGGTGGGATAGGCCAAAGCCCCCTCCGGCCGCCGATCGGTACTCGCATGCCGCCACCCAGCAGCCGGAACCCAGTGGAAGGGATACATAGCCATCACCTCTCCATCACTGTTTTGTGCATGCACAGAATGGATGTGCATGCACCTGATCAGCAATTCCCCAATCGCGTGATCGTGATCGGGTGAAGCGGCGTAGCTAGGATTCGGTCATGGCCAGCACCGCCGACACACCGCGAGCGAGACAGCTCGGAGTCGAGCTTCGCGCAGCCCGCAAAGCGGTCGGGATGTCGACCCAAGCACTCGGCACGAAGCTGGGACGCTCCCATACCCACATCTCTCGTTGGGAGAACGGCAAGCTCACGCCGAGCGAGGCCGACACCGGCGCCGTGCTGGGCATCCTCGGAGTGACCGGCGAAGAGCGCGAGAGACTCCTGCAACTCGCCAAAGATGCCGGAGATCCAAACTGGGTGGCACCGGGAGTCGATCGTCAGCTGGCAGCATTGACCGAGTACGAACGAACAGCGCGAACCATCACCGATGTTCAGCCGCTGCTCATTCCTGGACTCCTGCAGACCGCTGACTATGCGCGGTCGATCATGATCGGTTCCGGGACCACGCGCGGAGAGGCTGATCGGAGGGTGACCTTCCGGCTCGGTCGACGAGACGTCCTCACACGTCGAAACCCCGTGGAGCTGGTCGCCTTCATCGGCGAGCACGCACTCCGATACCCGCCATGCGGACGCGACGTGATGCTCGACCAGCTCCACCACCTGGAGAAGTGGGCAGAGCGGGGCAACGTCAGCCTTCATGCGATTCCGTTCAACCACAGTTATTCACCTGCGGTTGAGGGGCCTTTTGTACTGATCGAGTTCGAGCGCGCCAAGCCGGTCGTGCACCTGGAGCACTACCGCTCAAGCACGACCATCACGGACGCCAACGACGTCAGGGACTACCAGGCTGCCGCGGATACTCTCCGTGGAAATGCGTTGAGCGCAGACCTCACCACTGCGCTCATCAGGCAAATCGCAGACGACATGGAGAGTGCGGAATGAACAGGGCCACGAACTGGCGGAAGTCCAGCTACAGCGGAAACCAGACCAACTGCGTCGAGGTTGGTGCGTTAGCCGACGGCGCCGCCGTCCGTGACACCAAGAACCGCGCCGCCGGTTACTTCGTCGCCGACCACCAGCAGTGGTCAAACTTCCTCACCGCCATCAAGACCGGTCGCTTCGAGCGGTGAGCTCGCGAGCCCGTGAGCACTTTGTGGGGCTATGACACCACAAAGTGCTCACGGGTTCTCAGCTGAACTATCAGGTCTTCAGCGCCCGAGCCACTTCTGCAGCTGGTCACGCAGGCTCTGCTGATCCTCGCCAACCCATGCGACGTGGCCGTCTGGGCGCAGCAGCACGGCGGGGACGTCGAGTTCTTCGCTGACGTCCACGACGTGGTCGACGCGGTCCGCCCAGCCCTCCGCCGAGAGGCGCCCGGTCTGGTCGAGCAGCAGACCGCGACCGCTGCGCATCAGCTCGTACAGGCGCCCGCGCTTCAGCTCGACGTCCCGCAAGCGTCGGCCGAGCAGGTCGTGGTCCTCGCCGAAGTCGTAGCGGACGCCGATCGCGGTGATCTTCTCGATCAGATACCGGTTGACCTCCTCGAAGTCCATCAGCTCGGACAGCAGTCGGCGCACGGCCTGCGGACCTGGGGCCAGGGACATCAGCTCGATCTGCGCGCGGGTGTTGGTCAGCACGTCGGCGGCCACCGGGTGCCGCTCGGCCTGGTAGCTGTCCAGCAGCCCCTCCGGCGCCCAGCCGCCGATCTCGGCGGCCAGCTTCCAGCCCAGGTTGGCCGCGTCCTGGACGCCGAGGTTGAGGCCCTGCCCGCCGATCGGCGGGTGGATGTGCGCCGCGTCGCCGGCCAGCAGCGCCCGGCCGACCCGGTAGCGCTCGGCCTGCCGGGTGGCGTCGCCGAAGCGGGACAGCCAGCGCGGTGAGTGCGCGCCGAAGTCGGTGCCCGCAACCGCCACCAGCTGCCGCTTCAGCTCGTCCAGGGTCGGCGGGACCGCGCGATCCTCGGTCAGCCCCGCAGCGGGCACGATCACGCGGTACGCGCCGCCTTCGAGGGGTACGGCGCCGAATCGCTTCTGGGTCTTGCGGACCTCGGTCACCACGGCCGTCAACTCCACCGGCGGCGCGGTCACCTCCACTTCTCCCAACAGCGTTTCGACCTTGCTGGGCTCGCCGGGGAAGTCGACGCCGAGCAGTTTGCGCACCGCGCTGCGGCCTCCGTCGCAGCCGACGAGGTAGCGCGAGCGCAGCTGCGTGCCGTCAGCCAGCTCAGCGGTCACCCCGTCCTCGTCCTGACTCAGTCCGATCAGCTCGCAGCCGCGCCGGATCTCGGCGCCGACCTCGGTGGCGTGCTCGGCCAGCAGGCGGTCGACGATCGGCTGCGGGATGCCGAGGACGTAGCCGTGCGCGGTGTCCATCCGGGGCCAGGGCTTGTCCATGCCGGCGAAGAAGCCGCCTGCCTCGTGCCGCGTGCCCAGCGCGAGGAAGCGATCCAGCAGACCGCGCTGGTCCATCAGCTCGATGCTGCGCACGTGCAGGCCACCCGCGCGGACGACCTTGGTCGGCTCGGCATCGCGCTCCAGCACGACCACGTTCACATCGTGCAGCCGCAATTCGGCGGCCAGCATCAAACCGGTCGGTCCAGCACCGACCACGATCACGTCGATCATTCGCAACGCTCCATCCGAGGAGAGTGTCCGGGCAGCAGGTACCGCCCCTCGAACGCGCTTGGGCTTCCGAGGACACGGGTTTCCGCTGGTCCTGGCTTCGGACGACGATTCTGCGGGACGCCCCGGGTCTTGCCGCAAGCCCCCTGGTGCGCTATACCTTGAAACAGGCGGGGAGAACGGTTTCCCCGCTTTTTCCGTCGATTTCCTCGACGGCGTCAAGCCTTCAGCAGGGACTCTGCGATGGCTTTGGCCCGGTAGGCAGGTTCTGCGGTGCGCTCGCGGAGCGCCGTGATGATGGCTCCGTCGATCAGGAGCATGAGCTGCTCCGCGAGGTCCCGGTGGCGGGGCTGGTCGGCCGCAGTCAGCAGGCCATCCAGGTAGTCGATGACCTTTGCCTTGTGCTCGGCGGCGACCTGGTGGGCCGCACTGTCCACATCGGCCATTTCGACCATCGCGTTGATCGAGGCGCAGCCGCGGAAGTCCTCGGCCTCGAAGCTCTCGCTGAGCGCGTCGAACACCGCCAGCGGTCCACCGCCGCGGGCCTCGACCGCATCGGCCAACCAGGTCCGGAAGCGCTCGTCGTAGCCGCGCAGCATGGTCACGACCAGGTCGTCCTTGCTGGCGAAGTGCCGGTAGAACGAGGCGCGGCCGACCCCGGAGACGGCGACCAGCCGCTCAACGCCGACCGCCCGGATGCCCTCGCTGTAGAAGAGCTGCTCCGCGGCCTCGACCAGGCGTTCTCGGGCTCGTGTCGCCATGTCCGCACGATATCCCACCTTGCGCGAAAACGGAAACGATCGGTACCGTCCTCCAGCATGGAAACGATCGGTACCGTTTTGGGGAGTCCCGTTGACCACGACCGCTGAACCCGCCGCGCGCGTCCCGCTCCGGGTATCGGTGCTGGCACTGGGCACCTTCGCGGTGGGCACCGACGCGTTCGTCGTCGCCGGTGTGCTGCCGGAGATCTCGACCGACCTGGGCGTCGGGATCGCTCAGGCGGGCCAGCTGGTGACCGTCTTCGCCATCGCCTACGCCGTGCTCTCACCGGTCCTCGCGACGCTCACCGGCACCTGGCCGCGCCGCCAGGTCCTGCTCACCGCGCTCGCGGTCTTCGTGCTCGGCAACGTCGCGACAGCCCTCGCGCCGACCTACGGCGCAGTGCTGGCGACGCGCGTCATCGCCGCTGCCGGTGCTGCGATGGTCACGCCGATCTCCGGGGCAGCGGCTGCCGCACTCGCCCCAGAATCCCAACGGGCGCGGGCGATTTCGCTGGTCACGCTGGGCCTGACCACCTCCACAGCGCTCGGCGTTCCGCTGGGCACGCTGCTCGGATCGGTCACGACCTGGCGCGGCACGATGTGGTTCGTCGCCGCGCTCGGCGCAGCCGCCGGACTCGGCATCGCCGTGCTGCTCCCGACGATCCCGGCACCGCCCGCCGCGGGCCTGCGCGAACGCCTCGCACCGCTGCGCGGCGGAAAGATCGTGCTGATCCTGCTGACCACGGTTGCGCTGTTCGTCGGCATCTACCTCGTGAGCACCTACATCAGCGTGATCGTCGAGCCCGCCACCGGCGGCAGCGGCGCGCTGCTGGCGGTGCTGCTGTTCCTGTCCGGCACCGCGGGGACGATCGGCAACCTGGTCAGCGGCGGGTGGACCGACAAGTTCGGCGCCCGGCGGGTGATCGCGGTGGCGATGGCGGTCGCGCTGGTCAACTTCCTGCTGCTCCCGTTCTCCACGAGCACCCTGCTCAGCGCCGGGGTCGCGGTGGTGGTCTTCGGACTGACGGCCTGGTCGGTGACGGTGCCGCAGCAGCACCGGCTGATCGAGGCCGCGCCTGCGGCGACCTCGTTCGTCATCTCGCTGAACGCCTCCAGCGCTTACCTGGCGGTGTCGTTGTCCGGGGCTCTCGGTGCTGCGGTTCTGGAGCTCTCCCCCACCTCGTTGCCCATCGTGGCGGCGGTTTTCATCGCGGTCGGCCTGGCAACGTCGGAACTGGCACAGCGGATCGGAGCACGCTCGTGACCTCCACTGTGGACATGACACCGAGCCGGTGGGCAGTGCCGGTGCTCGGCTTCGGGACCTTCGCCGTGGGCACCTGCGAGTTCGTGCTCGCCGGGCTGTTGCCGCAGCTCAGCAAGGCCCTTGACGTGTCGATCGGCGCCGCCGGCCAGGTGGTCACCGCCTTCGCACTGACCTGCGCTCTGCTCGCGCCGGTGCTCGCCACTGCTACCGCGAGTTGGCAGCGGCGCCGGGTGCTGGTGGTGCTGGCGACCACGCTCATCGCGTTCACCGCGGTCTACCTGCCCTACACCTACATCGGTGCGGTGTTCGGCCCGGCGACCGGCGGGAGCGGAGTTCGGCTGGCGGTGCTGATGTTCCTGCTGGGGGTCATCGGCACGTCGGCAACTACCTCGCCGGGATGCTCGCCGACCGGTTCGGCAGCAGCCGGGTGGTGGCGTTCGCACTGGTCTGGCTGGTCGTCAGCCTGCTCGTGCTGCCGCTGACCACGGGGAACTTCGGCTTCGCGATGGCCGAGATCGCGTTCTACGGCATCGCGGCCTTCGCGATCACGACGCCGCAGCAGCACCGGCTGATCACGCTGTCCCCGGAGTCGGCGCCGGTCCTGGTGTCGCTCAACGCCGCGATCCTCTACCTGGCGATCGCGCTGTCGGGAATCCTCGGCGCGGCGGGAATCGCCTGGTCCGGACCTGAGCTCCTCGGCCCGATCGCCGCAGGCCTCGCCGCAGTCGCCCTACTCCTGTCGACCCGAAGCCGCTGATCATCCGCGAAGGACTGCCTCCGCTGCTGCGCTGCTGCTCTTTGTAGTTGGTGAGCAGCAGCGCCAAGTCCCGGATCATGAGCTGTCAGTAACAGCGGGATGCCGGGGTTGCTTCTCACAAGGACGTCAGTGGATCACCGACGAACCTCATCCCCTTGATCAGGGCTCGCCTGTTTCGCTGTCCGCGTTTCCTTCCCTGCCTGGTCCGGTGGGGGAATGGGTTCAGGTTCTTATCCAGGCCGATCGGGAAGTTGTCCTTGCTCCAGGACTTCAGCACCTCACCCTTGTCGATCTTCTCCTGCATGTAGCGCTTGGCTTCCTACGCCTCCTCCCAGACTTCGGGATCTACATCTTCCAGCTCGTCCGGATTCGTCACGGACAGATCCCGGGCGTTCTTCGGATCGTCGAAGATGAACCGAAGCACACGGTCCTTGCCCTCCCGAGGCTCGGAGAACTGCTGTGGAGGAGTGTCCTTGGAGGCCGAGGTGAACGCTGGCTCCTCGATGTCCGTGCCGGGCTTGTAGCGCTCCAGCAGTCCTGGAAGATCCCGATCGGAGACGACGATGTCGCGGAACACCTGCGGTGTCTCGACAGCATCGACCTTGGGCATATCGTCTTTGGTGCGGGCGGCAGCCTGGCGCTACTCGGCGGCCTGGTCGTTCTGCGGTGCAGCGGGGACAGTATCGAGCGGTATGGCTCCCAGGTCACGGCGCTGTCGGGTGCGGTCGGTGGTCAACGTCGCCAGGTCGTGGATCAGCATCTTCAACGCGAGCGGCGTTCCGGGGTTGAGGGAGAGGAACACCGGCTGTCCATGCATCGTGTCGAGGATGGTCCAGGCCGGGACGCGCTGGTGGTGGGCCCATTCGGCGGGGATGTGCTGGGTGGCGGTGAACGCGGTCAGCACCGCCTGACCGTCGGAGGTACGGGTCACCGCCAGCTGGTGGTCCCCCTCATGTTCGGCGTAGAGCGCGAGCTCAGACCGATAGAGGGTGTCGACCATCATCCCGAGCGGGCTGTACCCGTGCAGTGCGCGCCAAAGCGCCAAGTCCGTGGTGGTCAGCGGCATTCCAGCGACCTGGACACTGGGCCGGTAAGACGGGTTGATCTGGTACCGGCCAGTCAGTTCACCGTCCGCGGTGACCTCGTACCCGCCCTGGATCGCGGCTTTCGGCAGCGGCCCGCCGGTGGGTACCGCGGGGTCCTCGATCGCCAGCCACTGCCGACCGGTCCCGGCCAGCGCGCGAGCGCGCTCCCGCAAGGAGTCGATCGCTGGCAACGGGAACGGTCCGATCATGCTGCTGCGGTCAATGCTCATGAGTGGCTGGTCCCCCTGAGAACGGCTGGATTGAAATTCGGGTTCGGTATCCATGTGTACCGCGATGGGCGCCCGGCTGGGTCGAATTCGACCGGCCGGAACACGCCTTCGATGTTGGCCGGGTTGATGCCGTCGGCCATGCCGACCTCGCGTTCGCCGTGACCGACGTAGCCAAGCGGCGAGTCTCCCACCAGGTTATGCATGGTCGCGTCCACGTCGATGCCGCCACCAGAGCGGATTTTGAGAATGTCGCCGTAGGTATCGGGGTCCATCTGCGCCCGGTGGAGCACGTGCTCCAGGGAGTCCGAAGTGGATACGAAACGGCTGTGAGTGTTGCCGCCCACGTGCCCGTCCAGGGCCTCGAAATCGGCGTGACCTTCCGAGCTCCGGGGCAGTTCACCAGTGCGGAAGAGTTCGTCAATGTCGCTGGAGTGGGCGGCGCGCCACAGGGCGTTGGCCTCATCTGCCGGATCCACGTTGCGGTAAACGAAGTTCGGATCGTCGACGCCGCCGCGCTGGATGGCTGAGTCCAGGCCCCAGGGGTCGGGGTTGCTGCGGCTCAGGCCTTCAGGCAGGTGATCGGTGCCCGGGGTGAAGTCGTACGGGTTGTGGCCTCGGCCGAGGCCATCGCTACCCGTGGCGCGCACGTTGTCCAGGGCGTCCTGGATCCGGCGTTCCGGCGTGGGCGGTTCGGGAGGATGGTGTCCTGCGCTGGGCTCGGGGTGGGGTGCAGAAGGCGGATTACCGGGCCCGTGAGGCGCGTCCATGCCCAGTGGGGCTGGGTGCGGGGCCGGGCCACCGTAGTGCGGCGCAACGCCAGGGCCTCCCGGAAGGTGCTGGGGTGCCGAGTAGCCGTTCGGTGTGGACGGTGCGAGTGCGTCAGGCCGCGATGGAACGGGGTTGTGTGCTGGTGGAGTGGGGCCGCCTGGTTGGGGGGCGTGTTGAGGCTGGACGCTGGGCGGATGTGGTGTCGGCGCGTTGGGAACCTCGTCGGCCAGCTTGCCGAGTTTGCTGAGCTTGCCGAGTTTGGCGACCTTGGTGGCGACAGCGACGCTGTCGACCTGGCTGCCTGCCCATCGCATCGGATCCTGGCGCAGGCCGTCGACATCGACGACGGTTTTGGTGGTCTTCCAGAGTGATCCGAGGGGATCGCTCTGGAAACCCTGCACTCCAGCGGCGATCGTGGCGTTGAACTGCTGCGCTTCCTCCGGGTGCGTGATGGCAAAACCAGGTGAAGTGATTTTCACGGCCTGCCAGGCCATCGTGCCCAGTCCCACACCGGCATCGACCACACCGGCACCGAAACTCCACAGCGCCGAACCGGCCGTCTGAAAGCCGTCTTTGGCGTTTTCCCACATCTGACGTCCGAAGGAGGGCGCCTCGGGTGCTCTCCCCGTGGCTTCCATGACGATGCGCGAGGCTTCGGCGTCAGCGCGCGCGACTTCGGCTTTCGCGGTGGCGATGGTGTTCTGCGCTGCGGCGCGCTGGGCGGCTGAGGGATCTCGGAACGGCATCGGGTTGCCGCTGCGCTGGTGCTGGATCTGGGCTTGTTCAGTTGTGACGTCGGCCGCCTCGATCGCCTTCTGCGCCTCGGCTGCTCGCCGCTGCGCATCGGCGAGCACGCCCGCGAAAGTGCGTAGTGCATCCGCTGCGGCATGGAAAGCGTCTGCGGCATTGCGGTAAGCCGCGGGCGCAACCTGCTGCAGTTGCTCGCGGGCGGCATCAGCGGCTTGGCCGGTCCATCCCCCCGCGTCGATCTTGGCGAACCCGGTAGCGCACTGCTCGCAGGCATCACCGATCTTGCTCAAGTGGTCGGCCCATTCCAGCGAGACCTCGGGCTCTCCGGGAATCAGGTCCTGCTCGACGAGCCCGACCGCCTGCCCAAGGCGCGTGAGCTCTTTGCCCGCCGCGTCCCAGTCCTCACTCCACGAGGACGAATTCGTCCACGCCACCCCAGTCCCCCCTTGTCCTGTCACCTGATCTACGGTCCGCCGTCGTCACCAATGACGCGCTGGATGTGCTTGGCGGCCTCGGCGTCGCGGATCCGGTATTCGCCGGTCGTTTCACTGAGCGCGTCCGCGGCGGCCTGGCCGTCCTCGACCAGCTGCCGCAGGCCCCATTCCCAGCTGCGGCCGAACACCATGAGCGCCCCACCGAGCCCGCTGCTGTCACCGCCGACTCGTGGCCCCGCCTCCATCAGCCCGTCCTGTAGACCTCGGCCGTTGCTGGCGAGGGTTTCGCCCATACCGCCGAACCCGTTAATCGAGGCGAGCTCGTCAACAAGGCCTTGCGCGCCGTTGGCCGCGGCGTCCAAGGCCTCCAAATCAACGGAAAATCCGTCCGTCATGACATCGCTCCGTGGAGTTCGTCGGGGCTGATGACCAGATCGGCGGGCAGCACCTCAGCGATCGGCGGCAGGATGGCGGCGTGCTCAGCACCGGGGTCGATCGTGATGCCCGTGCCGCGTGGCAGCTGCGGCAGCAGTAGCTCGATCACCTCCGAGCCGGTCATCCCCATCCAAACCCCGGCCTCATCGGCGGGGGTGGTGGTGCGCACCGGCAGCCACGGCAGCCCGTGGAGCTCCACCGTGTCCACGGCGGCTGCGCCGTCCTGTTCGGACACCTCGACCCACACCCACGCGCCGCGAAACGCCTGGGCCAGCTCGCTCAGGCCCTGGCCGGTGGCAGCGAACTGCGCTGCGGCGTCGACGAGCTCGGTCTGAGCGGCAGGGCCGTCTTCTGCCAGTGATCCGGTCCAGGTCAACACGCGATCACCCGCGCGCGGCCGTGCTGCCGCGGCCGTCATCTTTGGGGAGGTCACCATTGCCTCACTTCGTGGCTGATCGGCCGACGTAAACGCCTGCGAGGGCCCGGTGTGCAGCGTGAGCTGATGATCGAAAGCGCCAGCACTTGCTCCGATCCCGGGTCGAGGATCAGCCCGGTTCCTGACAGCTGTGGCAGGTGCATTTCCAGCAGCCCCACGCCAGTGATCAGGCGATTGAACCTGATCAACATGGTCCAGCTGGTCCCGCCATCGGAGTCCCCCAAGTTTGTCCGGTCTGTCGCAAACAGCCGTGAACCTAACACCGGCGACCTCGTCCAACAGGTCAATACGAGACAAATTCGCAATCCACCCAGGTAGATCACCCCAACGGAGCAAGCGCCGCACTACTCGCACAGCTAGCCATGTCGTCGATAACCTTCGACGCCGCCCGCCCCAGCTGATCTGCGGTCAGCTGGGGAACCTCATGGCTTTGAACGCGGAGGGCACTTTCGGAGCCGACGTCGCAGAAGTAGTGACCCGACCAGTGGTGCCACCACTACGGCGGAGCCAACTGCCCACCGAACGTCAGCGCTGAGGTGATGTCAGAGGAAATTCACTTCCCGGCGTGGCCTGCGGCGGGGACGATTGAGGCATGCGAGAGCTCCGTTCTGCCGCTGAGGTCGCTGATGGCACCGATGACCTGCTTGTTCGTTGGGCCGCGCAAGTGCTGACGCCGGGCTACCCGCACGAAGCCGGTACTGCTTGGCAGCACGGGAGTGCTGTCGTGGTGTACGCGCCGAAGCTGAACCAGGTCGACCGCGTGATCTTCACCGGTTCACCCGACGACTGCGTTGAGCTGCTTGCAGATGTGCTGCCGACGTTCGAGAGCGAGAAGCTGCGCCCGCTGGGCCGGACCGCGCTGGCGCACCAGGTGGCCAAGCGGCTGGAGCTGGAGGTCCTGGCGACGTTCGGCTGGATGGAGCTGGCCGCCGAGGCACCGACCGCTCCGACGCCCGACGTCGAGTGGCTGACCGCCGACGACACCCGGGCCGTCGAAAGCCTGCTGCGCAAGGCGAATCCGCGCTCGTACCTGTTCCCGGACGACCCCGGGGCCCGCCGCTGGGCGGGCGTCCGCGGGGCCGATGGGACGGTGCTCTCGGTGGGCGGCGACTGCTGGCCGGCGCCGGGCGTGCGCTACCTCTCCGGCGTCGCAACCCACCCCGATCATCGCGGCGCGGGCCTGTCCACGCAGGTCTGCACGTTCCTGACCCGGGAACTGGCCCGCGAGGGGACCGTGGCGCTGATGGCGGATGCGGACAACGAACCCGCGCTCAAGGTGTACCGCAGGCTCGGTTTCCGCTACCACTCGATCAGCGTGCTGGCCGGATGAGCTTGCCGGGGTTGAGGATTCCGGTCGGGTCCACCGCCTGCTTGGCCGCCGACAGCACCGCTTCGCCGACCTCGCCGATCTCCTCGACCAGCCACGGCAGGTGGTCGGCGCCGACGGCGTGGTGGTGGGAGATCGTGCCGCGCCCGGCGATCGCGTCGCCCGCCGCCTGCTTGGCCCGCTGCCACTGACCGAGCGGATCCTGCTCGTTGCGCGACGCCAGCACCGTGAAGTACAGCGACGCGCCGGTCTCGTAGGCGTGCGAGATGTGGCACATGACGATCGGCTTCTTGCCACCGGTCCGCAGGCTGCGCACCAGCGCGTTGCGCACCGCGGAGCGCAGCTCACTGATCCCGGTCCAGTGCGTCGCGGTTTCCAGGGTCTCCACGCACACCCCGCGGTCCAGCAGGGCGTCGCGCTGACGCGGCCCGGAAAACCGGTGCGATCGCCAGGACTCGCCGACCGCGCGGCCGAGACGAATCGCTCGCGTCTTCTTCAGCGCCCGCAGACTCGCCTCGCGACGCCGCGAGAGTTCTTCCCTCGAACCCGCTTCCCAGCCGAGGATCAGCAGGCAGGGCTGCTTGATTCCCCTGCTGCGCAACAGGAACTGCAGGGCCTTGACCTTCAGGGCCCCGGCGAGCTCGAACTGTACCTCGGTCTCGTCCACATCGGACAGTCGGGTGACGTCGGCCAGCACACGGCTCTGCGCGAGCGTCTGCATGGCGTCGACACCGCCCTGCCAACCGTCCACCACGAAGGCCTCGTAGCGCTTGTGCACCGGAACCGGCCGAACCCGCACGGCGACCTCGGTGATCACGCCGAGCGCGCCCTCGCTACCCACCGCGAGGTGGCGCAGGTCGGGGCCCGCCGCCGACGCCGGAGCGACGCCGAGGCGCCATTCCCCGGCCGGGGTGGCCAGCCGAACCCCGGCGACCATGTCCTCGAAACGGCCGTAACCGGAGGACGCCTGACCAGCGGAGCGGGTCGCGGCGAAACCACCGATGGTGGCCCGCTCGTAGGACTGCGGAAAGTGGCCCAGGGTGAAACCTTGTGCGCCCAGCAGAGCTTCAGCTTCGACAGCGCGCATTCCGGCCTGCAACACGGCGATCCGCGAGGTCGGGTCGAGCGAGACCAGCTGGTCCAGGCGTGCAAGGTCGAGCGCCACCACAGCGGACTTCTCCCCGCGCAGCGCGTCAACGCCACCGACCACTGACGTGCCGCCGCCGAACGGAACTACTGCGACGTCGTGCCGGACGCAGACCTCCAGCACGGCCTGCACCGCGTCGGGGTCGGCCGGGAGCAGCACGGCGTCCGGCACCGCGAGTTCCGAGGCGCTGCGACGGCGCATCAGGTCGGAGTAGGACATGCCGCCCGCGCGGCCCAGTCGCCCGGCCGGATCGGTCAGCACGTGCTGCTCGCCGATCAGCGACACGAGCTCCTTGCCGGCCGCTTCCGGCAGCGCGCTCTCCGGGACGTCCAGCAGTGATGCCGGTACGGCCGGGGTCGTGGTCTCGGCCAGCCCGATGCGCTGCCGCAACCAGCGCAGCGCCCGAGGGGACAAAGGCGCGGCCGAGCCCCCCGAAGGGGTCCAGGTTCCGCGGAGGGTGTGTTCGATCAGCGCGCTCACCAGTACAGTGTTACACATGACGTCGCAATGTCACAGCACTCGAGCGCGATCCGCCCCGAACCGGGTGGGCGATGCCGAGCTGCTACAAGCGGCGCGGGAGTGCGTGCTCGCCAACGGTGTCCGGCGGACCACGCTGACCGAGATCGCCCGCCGCGCCAGGGTCAGCCGGATGACCCTCTACCGCCGGTTCCCCGACGTCAACAGCGTGGTCACCGCGCTGGTGACCGTCGAGTTCGGCGAGATCCTGAACCTGGCGCGCGAGGCCGAGCGGACCGGCAACGTCCGCCAGCGGCTGGTCAGCGCGACCGTCCACGGCGTGCAGCTGCTGCAAACCGCGCCGCTGCTCCAACGCGTCCTGGAAGCAGACGCCGAACTGCTGCTCCCCTACCTGGTGCAGCGCCTGGGCAGCACCCAGCTGGCCGCCGAGGGATTCCTCCGCGAGTACCTCGTCGCGGGCCACGCCGATGGCTCCATCCGCCCCGGTGACCCGTCGGTCCAGGCGCGGTCGTTGCTGCTGCTCGTGCAGTCGTTCGTCGTCACCGCCGGGCCCGCGACCACCGACGTCGATCCCGAAGACCTCGCCGCAGAACTCACCAAACTCCTCGACGGAGCCCTCCGCCCGGATCCCCCGAAAGCCTGACCCCACACCACAGTTTCAATTGAACTGCGATCCGCCGAACCACCCGGAGTTGCGATGACCACCACGCCGTTGCCCGCCGGTTCGCTGCGTGCGACCTCGCTGAACGCCGCGCGCCGCGCAACTGATCTGTCCGACGTCGCCGAGTCCGAGATCGACCTGCTGGTGGTCGGCGGCGGGGTCACCGGCGCCGGCACCGCCCTCGACGCCGCCGCCCGCGGACTGTCCGTTGCGCTGGTCGAGGCCGAGGACCTCGCCTGGGGAACTTCCCGCTGGTCCAGCAAGCTCGTGCACGGCGGCCTCCGCTACCTGGCGCACGGCGACGTCGCCCTGGCGCACGAGAGCGCGGTCGAGCGCAACGTGCTGATGACCAGGACCGCGCCGCACCTGGTGCGCACGATGCCGCAGGTGATCCCGTTGCACCGCAACATCTCCCGCCGCTCCGAGCTCGTGCTCAACGCGGGCCTGCACGCAGGCGACGCGCTCCGCCGCGCCGCGCGCACACCGTCCGACGTGCTCCCGCCGCCTCGGCGCATCCCCGCCGCTGAAGCGCTCGCCCTGGTGCCGGGCCTGCGCGCCTCCGGCCTGCGCGGCGGCCTGCTCAGCTACGACGGTCAGCTCATCGACGACGCACGGCTCGTCGTCGCGCTGGCGCGCACTGCGGCGGGCTTCGGCGCACGCATCCTCACGCACGTGCGCGCGAAGCAGCTGCACAGCAACGGCGCTGACGTCGTGGACCAGCGCACCGGCGAGACGCTGCGGATCCGCGCGCGTTCGGTGGTCAACGCGGCCGGGGTCTGGGCCGGGGAGCTCGCGCCCAACGTCAAGATGCGGCCGTCGCGCGGTTCGCACCTGGTGATCGACGCCGACGCCGCCGGCATCGCCGGAACCGCCCTGGTCGCACCGATGCCGGACACCTCCGGCCGGTTCCTCCTGCTGCTGCCGCAATCCGACGGCCGTGCTTATCTCGGTCTGACCGACGAGCCGGTCCCCGGACCCATCCCCTCGGTGCCGGAGGTTCCGGAGTCCGATGTGGACTTCCTGCTGGCCGGCATCCGCGACGTCCTCGGGAAACCGCTGGGGCGCGAGCACGTGCTCGGCTCCTTCGCCGGGCTGCGTCCGCTTCTGGAGCAGACGCAGCGCAAGGAATCGGCTGACCTGTCCCGGAAGCACGCCGTGCTGACCTCGCCGGAAGGCGTGGTGACGGTGGTCGGCGGCAAGCTCACCACCTACCGGAAGATGGCCGCCGAAGCCGTCGATGCCGCGGTGCGAGCGGGCGGACTGTCCGCTGGCCCGTCCCGGACCACCGCCGTCGCGCTGGTCGGCGCCGCGCCCCGCCGCCACCTTGCCGACGTTGAAGCCCCGGCCCGGCTGATCGCCAAGTACGGCACCGAAGCCGGACGCATCGCCGCCCTCGCCGACTTCGACCCGGAGCTGGCGGAACCGGTCGCATCGAGCGTTCCGCTCACCGCCGCGGAAGTGCTGTGGGCGGTGCGGCACGAAGGTGCGCTCGACGCCGACGACGTCCTGGACCGGCGCAGCCGAACCGGTCTGAACCCCGCCGATCGCGCCGCCGCGGAACCTTTTGTCACCGAACTCGTCAACCGAGCACTCGAAGGTGTGATGGACTGATCTCCTGATCTAACAGCAGAAGGGGGCGATGGTGACTGATCGTGTGCTGGAGATCGACCGGATCAGCAAGCGCTACGGGGATGTCACTGCGCTGCAGGAGATGACGTTCAGCGTTCGGGCTGGCGAGATGTTCGGCTTCGTCGGCAGCAACGGTGCCGGGAAGACGACCACGATGCGGATCGCGCTCGGCGTGCTGGCCGCGGATTCCGGCCAGGTGCGCTGGAACGGCGCGCCGCTGGACCTCACTACCCGCCGCCGCATCGGCTACATGCCCGAAGAACGCGGCCTCTACCCGAAGATGAAGGTCGCCGAACAGCTCGCCTACCTCGGCGAACTGCACGGCATGTCGAGCGCCGACGCGCAGGCCTCCGCCGTGCGCTGGACCGAGCGGCTGGGTCTGACCGAACGCCGCGACGAGGAAGTGCAGAAGCTCAGCCTCGGCAACCAGCAGCGCGTGCAGCTGGCCGCCGCGCTGGTGCACGACCCAGAGGTGCTCATCCTCGACGAGCCGTTCTCCGGGCTGGACCCGGTCGCGGTCGACGTGATGAGCGCGGTGCTGCGGGAGAAGTGCGATTCCGGGGTGCCGGTGGTGTTCTCCAGCCACCAGCTCGACCTGGTGCAGCGGCTGTGCGACCGCGTCGGCATCGTCCGCGGTGGACAGATGGTGGCCGCCGGTTCGGTGGCCGAGCTGCGCGATCAGGGGCCGGTGACGCTGGTCGTCGACGCCCCCGACGCCGCGCCCGGCTGGGCCGACGACGTTCCCGGCGCGCAGGTCGTGTCGGTCGACGGCAGCCGCACCACGCTGCAGCTGGCCGATGATGCAGACGACCAGTCGGTGCTCAAGGCCGCGCTGGTCACCGGTCCCGTCCGGGAGTTCACCCGGCACCGGCCGAGCCTCACCGAGCTGTTCCGCAACGTCGTCACCGAGGAGGCGGCCGAATGAGTCCCGTCTGGTTGGTCGCCCGCCGCGAGATCCGCACCCGCGTGCGCACCCGCGGATTCATCATCGGCACCCTGGCGATCATCGCGATCATGGGCGGATACGCCGGCCTGATGGCGTTCATCGGGCAGCAGGTCAGCACCACCAAGCTCGGTGTCGTCCCGGAAGCCGCGGCCATCAGCGAGCCGCTGCGCGCTTCCGGCTCGGCCCACGGTCAGACGTTCCAGATCAGCACCGTCCCGGCCCCGGCCGGCGAGCAGCAGGTGCGCGACGGCGACCTGGACGCGCTGATCACCGGTACCGCCGACGAGCCGCGCCTGGTCGTCAAGCAGACGCCGGACAGCTCGGTCGAGTCCGCGCTGAACGCGATCGTGCAGCAGCGGGCGATGGACGTCGAACTCGCGCGCTACGAGGTGGATCCGGCCGCGGTCCGCGCGGCGGCCGAGAACGCGCACGTCGCGGTGACGAGCTTGGAGACCAGCGACCCGCACCGCGGGGAGCGGATCGGGATGGCCATCGCCGCCGGGATCGTGCTCTACATGTTCCTGATCATGGGTGGTCAGATGATCGCGCAGGGCGTCGTGGAGGAGAAGTCCAGCCGCGTCGTCGAACTGCTGCTGTCCACCATCAAGCCGTCCCAGCTGCTCGCCGGGAAGGTGCTCGGCATCGGCCTGGCGAACCTGATCCAGCTGGTGGTGATCGCCGGTGCCGCGCTGATCGCGACCGGTGTCGGCGGTGTGCTGACGCTGCCGTCGGCGGCGCTGACGAGCACGCTGGCTTGGGCGCTGGTGTGGTTCCTGCTCGGCTTCTTCACCTACGCGACGCTCCTCGCCTCGGCGGCCTCGCTGGTGTCCCGCCACGAGGAGCTGCAGAACGTGATCAGCCCGGTGATCATGCTGCTGGTGGTGCCGTTCATCGTCGGTGTCTCGGTGCTCCCGGGCTCGCCGGACAACACCATGGCAGCGGTTCTGTCGCTGATCCCGGGCTTCTCCCCGACGCTGATGCCGATGCGCATCGCCCTCGGCGTCGCAGCCCCCTGGGAAATCGCGGTCTCGCTGGTCCTGAGCGTCCTGGCCTTCACCCTGCTCCTCCGCCTCGGCGGCCGCGTCTACTCCAACGCAGTCCTCCGAACAGGCTCCCGAGTCAAGCTCCGAGACGCCCTCCGAGCCGCCTGATCCCGCAACTTCAATGGAAATCCGACGTCTGATTTCCATTGAAACCGCGGAAGTTGTCCACAGGCCCCGGAACCTGTCCACAGGTCCCGACACGCCCGGGGTTACAGTTTCAATTGAAACTGTAAATCCCAGGCACGACGGATCACAGTTTCAATTGAAACTGTGGCCACGGCGCGCAGAACGAGGCTGGAAACCTTCACGAGACACGGGTCGGCCCCGGGCACCATTGGTGTCCGGGGCCGTTTGTGTGCCGGTTGCCGTGGCAGCCGACAGGATTCAGGTTTCGATTCAGCGCTCGTTGATCGACTTGTACGCGCGCTCCGGCGAGCCGGTGTAGACCTGGCGCGGACGGCTGATCTTGCGGGCCGGGTCCTCCAGCATCTCCCGCCAGTGCGCGATCCAGCCGGGCAGCCGGCCGAGCGCGAACAGGACGGTGAAGTACTTCGTCGGGAAGCCCATGGCCTTGTAGATCAGGCCGGTGTAGAAGTCGACGTTCGGGTAGAGCTTGCGCTCGACGAAGTAGTCGTCTGCGAGCGCCTTCTCCTCGAGCTTCATCGCGATGTCCAGCAGCGGGTCGTTCGCACCCAGCTTGCTGAGCACCTCGTCGGCGGTCTTCTTGATGATCGCCGCGCGCGGGTCGTAGTTCTTGTAGACCCGGTGGCCGAAGCCCATCAGCCGGACGCCCGGCTCCTTGTTCTTCACGCGGTTGACGAACGAGTCGACGTCGCCGCCGTTGGCGTGGATGCCCTCGAGCATCTCCAGCACCGCGCTGTTCGCGCCACCGTGCAGCGGGCCGAACAGGGCGTTGATGCCCGCGGAAACGCTGGCGAACAGGTTGGTCTCGGCCGATCCGACCATCCGCACGGTCGACGTGGAGCAGTTCTGCTCGTGGTCGGCGTGCAGGATGAACAGCAGGTCCAGGGCGCGGGCCAACGTGGGGTCGACCGCGTAGGGCTCGGCGGGGAAGCCGAAGGTCATCCGGAGGAAGTTCTCCACCAGGCCCAGTGAGTTGTCCGGGTACAGGAAGGGCTGGCCGACCGACTTCTTGTAGGCGTAGGCCGCGATGGTGGGCAGCTTGGCCAGCAGTCGGACGGTGGACAGCTCCACCTGGTCCTTGTCGAAGGGGTTGAGGCTGTCCTGGTAGAAGGTGGACAGCGCGGAAACCGCGGAGGACAGCACCGGCATTGGGTGCGCGTCGCGCGGGAAGCCGTCGAAGAACTGCTTGAGGTCTTCGTGCAGCAGGGTGTGCCGCTGGATCCGGGAGGCGAACTCGTCGTGCTGCTGCTGGGTGGGCAGCTCGCCGTAGATCAGCAGGTAGCTGACCTCGATGAAGTTCGACTTGGCCGCAAGCTCCTCGATCGGGTAGCCGCGGTAGCGGAGGATGCCGGCGTCACCGTCGATGTAGGTGATGTCGGACTCGCAGGCCGCCGTGTTGACGAAGCCCGGGTCCAACGTCACCAAACCGGTCTTGGCCAACAACTTGCCGAGGTCCACGCCAGGCGCACCCTCGGTCGGCTGCGTCACCTGCATCTCGTGCTCGCCGGCGTCATAGCGCAGCGCGACGGTACGTTTGGCGGTCACGTCGTCGGGCATTCGGGAACCTCTCGCGCTCGTCGGGGTGAGTGTGGTGACGACCGCGGGTGCCCGGCCGACCGGCTGAGCTACGTTGTCGCCCGCGCGCGGCCCGGGGTGTCCGAACCGCCGCAGCACCACCCCGTTGGGGTCCTGTCAGTAGCCACGCTAGACCGCAGTGGGCCCCCCGCGCAGCAATCGCGTTTCGCCTTTTTGGCAGGTGGGACCACGATCACATCACATCGGGCGGCTTCCGCCAGAGATTTTTCGACGCTACGGAACCGTATGCGCCGGTCATAGTGACCAATCGGGCCATCCGGACGGCGCAACATCGATTGCACCAACCGGACGGCGGGAGGTTGGACTCACAGGGTGTCGTCGAGCACGTCCGCCCAGTTCAGTCGGCGTGCAGCTCCTCGGACCACGGCGGTTCGGCACCCGGACGCGAGACGGTGACCGCTGCAGCGGCCGCGGCGAACCGCAGCGCGCGCTCCCACTGGGTCCCGTCGAGCCCGCGCACGGCCTCCGCCGAAAGCGCTTCGTTGCGGTGCAACCACGCCAGCAGCGCGGCCTGCACGGTGTCGCCGGCGCCAATGGTGTCGGCGACTTCGACTTTCTCCCCCGGAACGGTGAACTCGCCGTCGGCAGTCACCGCGGTCAGCCCGTCCGCACCGCGGGTCAGCACCACCGCGGCCGGCCCCTGGCGCTGCCACTCGCGAGCCGTGGCGAGCACGTCCCCGCCGTCGGCGAGCCATTCGGCGTCGTCGTCGGAAACCTTCAGCAGCCCCACCGACGGCAGCCAGGAGCGGAACCGGGCGCGGTAGGCGTCGGCATCGGCGATCAGATCGGCGCGGATGTTCGGGTCCAGCGCGATGAACCGGCCGCGCTCGGCTTCCCGGAACAGCACCCGCTCGTACACCGAGGCGCCGGGTTCCAGCACCATCCCGAGGGTGCCGAGGCAGAGCGCGGTGGCGCGTTCGGGCAGCTCCTGGTCGGTGACGAACCGGGTCGCGGTGCCCTCGGTGTGGAAGCTGTAGCGCGCCGAACCGTCCTCGGCCAGCCCCACGACGGCGAGCGTCGTCGGCTCCGGGCCGCGCTGCACCAGCTCGACATCCACATTGGATGCCCGCAGTCGCTCGAACAGCTTGTCCCCGAACTGGTCGGTGGACACCCGGGCGTAGAACGCGGCCGGGACGCCGAGCCGCCCGAGGGCGATGGCCACGTTGTACGGCCCGCCGCCCAGCAGCGGGTGCAGCGGCCCGAGCTCGCCCTCCCCTGTGGCAGGGTCCGGGACGAGGTCGACCAGGGCCTCACCGCCGATGACGATCACTTCTGTCCTCCTCGTGCTTCTTCAGCCGGGGCCAGCCCGCCGAGCAGGAACTGCGAGAGCGCGTCGAACGCGGCCGCGTCCGAAAGCCCGGTGCGCTCGCCGATCTCGCCGCGCTGGATGCCCGCGATGGCGTGCCCGACCATTTCGCCGACGAACCCGGCGTGCACCTCGCGGAACACCCCTTGCCGCACGCCCTCGCCGATGAAGGCGCGAATGCGGTCGGTGGCGGCGTGCGCGTTCGCCTCGTAGGTGGCGCGGGTGGAGAGGTTCGCGGCCATGTCGTCGATGAACTCCCGGGACGCCGGACGCAGCGCTTCGGCCGCGGCGTCCAGGTAGACCCGGACCTTCTCCCGCACGTCCTGGACCGCCTCGACCCGCTGCTCGACGCACTGCGTGGCGCACTTGAAGTAGTGCGCGACCACTCGAACCGCGAGCTGCTCCTTGCTGCTGGCCAGCGTGTACAGCGTCGATTTCGAGCAGTGCAGCCGAGCCACCAGGTCGTCCAGCGTGAAGTGTGCGAACCCTTCCGCGAGGAACAGATCGCGCAGCTGGTCCAGCAGCTCGGCCCGGCGCGCGTTCACCGGTCGGCGGCTTTGGGAGGTGGTCATCGCTGGAAGCCTGCCACAGCACTGTCGGAGGACTTCGCGGGTTCTCCCCGCGAACACTTCCACAGTACTGGAGTTCGCCCTACAGTACTGACATCAGTACTACCGGCAGCTGTCACCCCGGCACCAGGAGCGCGAACCGCCATGCCCGTCCAACGCCTGCTTCCCACCTCCGAAGCCACCGATCTGCTCGCGCTGACCAGGGAGATCGCCCGCGATGAGCTCGCCGAGCGGGCCGCCGGCGACGAGGCAGCGGAGAAGTTCCCGCGCGACGCCTTCCGCCTGCTCGGCGAGTCCGGTTTCCTCGGGCTGCCCTACGCCGAGGAGCACGGCGGCGGGGCCCAGCCGTACGAGGTCTACCTCCAGGTGCTGGAGGAGCTCAGCAGCGCGTGGATGACCGTCGGCGTCGGCCTGTCGGTGCACACCATGAGCTGCTTCCCACTAGCACACTTCGGCACCGACGAGCAGCGCTCCCGCTGGCTGCCGGACATGCTCGGCGGCGACCTGCTCGGCGGGTACGCGCTGTCCGAACCGCACGCGGGCTCCGACGCGGCGTCGCTGAGCACGCGAGCCGTGCGCCAGGACGACGAGTACGGGGTCACCGGCGCCAAGGCGTGGATCACGCACGGCGGCGTCGCGGACTTCTACACGCTCATGGCCCGGACCTCCGACAACGGACCGCGCGGCATCAGCTGCTTCCTGGTCAGCGGTTCGACCGCGGGACTCTCGGCGGGCCCGCCGGAGCACAAGATGGGCCTGACCGGGTCGCCCACCACGCCGCTGTACTTCGAGGACGCGCGAGTGCCCGCGGAGCGGCTCGTCGGCGAGGAGGGCGACGGGCTGAAGATCGCGCTGTCCGCGCTGGACTCCGGCCGGCTCGGCATCGCCGCCTGCGCGGTCGGGCTGGCGCAGGCCGCCCTGGACCTGGCGGTGGACTACGCCAAGCAGCGCAACCAGTTCGGGCGGCCGATCATCGAGTTCCAGGGCCTGGAGTTCCTGCTGGCCGACATGGCCGCCGCGGTGCAGTCGGCGCGCGCGAGCTACCTCGACGGAGCGCGCCGCCGCGACGCCGGGATGCCCTTCGGCCAGCAGGCCTCGGTGGCGAAGCTGGTGGCCACCGACGCTGCGATGAAGGTGACCACCGACGCGGTCCAGGTCCTCGGCGGCGCGGGCTACACCCGCGATTTCCCGGCGGAGCGCTACATGCGCGAGGCCAAGGTCCTGCAGATCTTCGAGGGCACCAACCAGATCCAACGCATGCTCATCGCCCGCGGCCTGAAGTGAGAAACCCGTGAGCACTTCGGGCTGCTACAGCCACCCGAAGTGCTCACGGGTGTTCACCAAGCCGAACAGCCCGGTCAGAGCGGGGTCAGGCCCCAGTGGGCGATCCAGGTCTCGCCGGGTTGGAGGGTGAGCAGGTCGGTGCCGGTGTTGAGGGCGTTCGGCGGGCAGGTCATCGGTTCGATCGCGACCGCCCGGCCGCGTCCGGGGAAGTCGTCCGGCGTGTAGACCTGCACCCACTTGAACACCGGATCCGCCCACAGCTGGACGCCACGACCGTCCGGACCGGTCAGGGAGTGCCGGACGAACTCGTCGCCCGGCACCGGGGCCGCTCCACCGAAAGCGGTGTCCAGCAGCAGCCCGGCCAGCGGACGTCCGGTGCGGAAATCGAGCTCGTCGCCCTGCAGCTCGCGAGGCGGGCGCACCGGAACCATCCGTTCAGCGTCCACCGGCAGCAAGCTCGACGCGGACAGCCGCAGTGCGCAGTCGTCCGTCGCGACGTTGCCCGCGCGCGGGTACGGGTGCACGCCGACTCCGAAGGGCGTCGCGCGCGAACCCAGGTTCTCCATCGTGTGCGTGACGGTGAGCCCGTCCGGGCCGACGGAGTAGCCGACCGAGGTCAGCAGCGGCACCGGCCATCCCGGCTGCGCCGCCACCATCGCCTGCAGGACCACAGTGGACTCGGCGTGCTCAACGACGCTCCACGCGGTGTGCCGCAGCAGGCCGTGGATCGCGTTGTGCCGCGCGGGTTCGCTCAGCGCGAGCTGCTGCGGTTCCCCGTCGAGCACCCACTGCCCGTCGGCCACGCGATTCGGCCAGGGCACCAGCACCGCGCCGGCGCCGCCCGGCGGCAGCTGGTCCGGCCCGTAGGTCTCGACGTGGGGCACTCCGTCGATGTCGAAGGCGCGCAATCCCGCCCCGACCTCGGTGACCACGGCGCGCATCGGACCGGAAGCGATCTCGAACTGCCGCCCGGTCGCGGGAACGGGTTCATTCACCTGGCCACCCTAATAAAAGTGGGCCTCCCCGACCGCTCGAACGGTCCGGGAGGCCCACCGAAGTGCTTCAGCGGCTATCGAATCACTTGCCCAGCTTCTCGGCGTCGAACTCCCGGCGGCCGTGGACCAGGTAGTTGAGGCCCCAGAAGATCACGCCGAGGCCGAGCAGGATCCCGACGATCCCGTACTCCACCAGCGGCCGACCGGTCAGCGGGCTGGCGAAGAACGCGCAGGTGATCGCACCGGCCACCGGAACCCAGGTGGGCGCCTTGAAGTGCTTGTGCTCGACCTTGTCCTTGCGCAGCACCAGGCAGGCCACGTTGACGATGGTGAACACCATCAGCAGCAGCAGCGAGGTGGTGCCGCCGAGGTTCTCGATCTTCAGCGAGCTGACCAGCACGATGGCGAGGGCGCTGGTGAACAGGATCGACACCCACGGCGTCTGCCGCGCCTGGTGCACCAGGCCGAACTGCTTCGGGATGATGCCCTCGTTCGACATGCCGTAGAGCAGCCGGCTGGCCATCATCATGTTGATCAGCGCGGTGTTGCTCAGCGCGAACAGCGCGATGAAGGCGAACACGATCGGCGGGAACCACGGCGCGGCGACCTGCACGACCAGCAGCAGCGGGCCGGTGGATTCGCTGAGGATGTCGGTGGGGATCAGGACCGTGGTGATCAGCGCGATGACCAGGTAGATGCCCGCGGTGATGGCCATGCCCAGCAGCACCGCGCGCGGGAAGGTCTTGGCCGGGTCCTCGGTCTCCTCGGCCATGTTCACGGTGTCCTCGAAGCCGATCATCGCGAAGAACGCGAGCGCCGTCGCCGAGGTGACCGCGGTCAGCGGCGTGGTGTCGGTGTTGAACTGCAGCAGCCGGCTCGGGTCCGGGGTGAACGTCGGGTCGCTGACGCCCGTGAAGATCGCGTAGCCACCGGTGATGATCACGATCGCCAGGCCCGCCATCACCGCGATGGTGAGCAGCAGGTTCAGCTTGGCCGACTCCCCTACACCGCGGAAGTTGACCGCCGCGATGAGCAAGATGAAGCCGATCGCCACCAGCCACGACGGGGCGCCCGGGACGATCTCCTGGAGGTACTCACCGCTGAACGCCTGCGCTCCGGAAGAGGCCGAGGTGATCCCGGAGCACATGACGGCGAAGGCGACCATGAAGGTTAAGAAGTTCACGCCGAACGCCTTGTGGATGTACAGCGGCGCGCCACCGGCCTTCGGGTACTTGCCCACCAGCTCCAGGTAGCTGAACGCGGTCAGGAAGGCGACCACGAAGGCGACCACGAACGGGACCCACAGCGCCCCACCCACCTTGCCGGCGATCTTCCCGGTCAGGGCGTAGATCGTGG
This sequence comes from Saccharopolyspora sp. NPDC002376, assembly GCF_053593195.1. NCBI lineage: Bacteria > Bacillati > Actinomycetota > Actinomycetes > Pseudonocardiales > Pseudonocardiaceae > Saccharopolyspora > Saccharopolyspora sp. NPDC002376. The sequence continues at coordinate 21,358 of NZ_JBSFBZ010000030.1, read as the reverse complement.
TGCCGATGATGTCGCCGACCACGAAGAAGAGCAGCAGTTTGGGGCCCATCGCCTTCTTCAGGCCTGGGCCTTGCGCACCGCCGGGCGCGCCGTCGTTCACGGTCGTCTCGTTGGCCATAGCTGGAAAGTGTGCAACGTCGCTGATCGGCTCCGCTGCCCGCCCCTGGTCGAATCGCACTGCGACGAATGGATCAGACGTGGCGAAATGCACAATCGCGCCGCTCGGAGCGGAATCATCCCTCGTCAGAGGCCGGTGCCCGGTAGCGCCAGAACGCGGGCAGCAAGGCCGCGGAGATCACCGCGCCGACGATCACGAGCACGCCGCCGACGACGATCGCTGTGGACGTCCCCAGCGCCGCACCCGACAAACCGTGCACGGTGTCGGCCAATCTCGGTCCACCGGCGACCACGACCGTGAACACGCCCTGGATGCGTCCTCGCATCTCGTCGGTCGCCGCCGCCTGCATGATCGAACCGCGGTAGACCATGCTCACCAGGTCGGCCCCGCCACCGATCGCCATGAAGAGCACTGCCAGCCAGAGCGAATCCGCCAGGCCGAAGCCGATCACCGCGAAGCCCCAGGCGATCACGCCGACTGTGACGCCCACGCCGTGTCGACTGAATCGGTGCAGCCAACCGGAGAACACGCCGCAGAGGAACGCGCCCAGCGGGATCGCGGCGAACAGCCAGCCCAGCGCGGCCCCGCCCCCGGGCGGATCGCCGAAGGTCCGCTCGGCCATCTCCGGGAACAGCGCGCGCGGCATGCCGAACACCATCGCGACGATGTCGAGCAAGAACGACGCCAGCAGCACGGAGTGCAGCGCCAGGTACCGGAAACCGTCCAGCACGGCCCGCAGCCCGGCCTTCTTCGGCGCACCTTCCTGCGGCGGCAGCGGCGGCAACCGGAACACCGCCCACAGCGCCGCGCACAGCGCCACCGCGTCGACCAGGTACAGCGTCTGGAGCCCGGCCAGCGGCAGCAGCACGCCCGCCAGCAACGGCCCAGCGATCGAACCGAGCTGGAACACGGTGGCGCCCAGCGCCTGCGCGGACGGCAGCAGGTGCACGGGGATCAGCCGGGCGATGGCGGCGCCGCGGGCGGGCATGTTGATCGCGAAGAACGTCTGCTGTGCGGCGAAGAGCACCAGCACCAGCCACACCGAGCGGATGCCCGAGGCGGCGACCAGCCACAGCAAGACCGAGGTGATCGCCAAGCCGCTGTTGGTGACCAGCAGCAGACGGCGGCGGTCGACCGTGTCGGCGATCGCGCCGCCCCACAGGCCGAACACCAGCAGCGGCACCAGGCCGAAGAGCCCGGCGATGCCGACGTAGGCGGAGGAGCCGGTGATGTCGTAGAGCTGCTTGGGCACCGCGACTGCGGCGAACTGCGCGCCGACGGCAGTGACGATGTTGGACAGCCACAATCGGCGGTAGGCCGGGTACTTCAGCGGCCTGGTGTCGAGGAAGACCTTGCCCAGCAGGGACTTGATCGATCGGCGATCGGCTGTCTCAGTTCCGCTCCTGGTCTGCACGAAAGCGGAAGCCTAGCCGTTAGCACGGCTAACAGCACCCGGATTATCGCCCCGTGTGACCCGCGTCAACGAAAAGCGAAAACGCCCAGCCCCCGCGAGGGCTGGGCGTCGGTTCCGCCGGTGACGGTCACGGAGCGAGGCGCTCGACCGTCCAGTTGGTGTCGGAGCGGCGGAAGCGGAGGCGGTCGTGGAGCCGGTCCGGGCGGCCCTGCCAGAACTCCACCACGTCCGGGCGGATCCGCCAGCCACCCCAGTGCGGCGGCACCGGGACCTTCTCCGCGTCGGCGAAGCGGCGCTCGATGCCGTTCAGCGACGACTTCAGCGCGTCGCGGCTGGCGACGACCCGCGACTGCGGCGACGCCCAAGCACCGAGCTGCGAGCCGCGCGGACGCACGCCCCAGTACTCAGCGGTCTCGGCGGCTTCAACCTTCTCCACCGTGCCGCGCACGTTGACCTGGCGCTGCAGGCCCAGCCACGGGAACGTCGCCGCGGCTACTCGCGTGGACTTCAGGTCGTGGCTCTTGGCCGAGGTGTAGTTGGTGAAGAACACCACGCCCCGCTCGTCGAAGCCCTTGCACAGCACCGTGCGCGAGGACGGGATGCCCTCGGCGTTGGCGGTGGCCAGCACCATCGCGTTCGGCTCGACCAGCTCGGCCTGCATGGCCTCGTCGAACCACAGCTGGAGCTGCTCGTACCAGGTCGCGGCGAGCGAGGACTCGTCCAGCGCTCCGGCCTCGTAGGACACCCGCATCGACGGCAATGCGACGTTGGCCTCCGACATCCCTTTTCCTCCCTGACTCGCCCGGCAGCGGCACGACTCGAACTTCTCCGGCTGCGCAGCCGGACGGTACGGGTTGGACCGGCTGACGCGACAGGACCAGGTGGCGCCAACCACGTATGACGGTAAACGCGATCGGAACGGACGCCGAATCGACGGTGTTTCACGATCGATTCCGCAACCGATGCAGTGATCGTTCTTACACCCGATCGGACTGAAGAAAACCACTCTCTACAGCGAAAACGCCCGAATGAGGCAAAGTTCCGCCACCGCGAGCTACGGCTGCACGGATTCAGTGCTGCGCAGCCGGTGCAGATCTGCGACCCACATCGCCAGGACGAACGCGGACGTCGTCGGCACCAGTCCCAGGAACTCGATCCCGCCTTGCAGCAGCACCACCCCCGGCACTGCGATCAGGCAGGACCGCCAGGTGCGCCCGGTGGTCAGCAGACCCACGACGACCAGCGCGGCGTTGAAGCCGTACACCCCGTCGCTGACGTCCAGCGGCGTTTCCGGCAGCAGCTCGACCGCCACGAGCGCCACCGCCGCGCCGCAGAACGCCCCGACGGCCAGCCGGAACCGCACGATCGCCAGACCGATCAGCACGGCCAGCCCCGGCAGCCAGCCGTTCGACAGGAAGACCTCAGCCTCCGCGCTGAACAGGCTCAGGTAGTCGCCGTCCAGCCCGAGGATCGGCGGCTCGGCGCCGGACGCGGCCTCGGTCCAGCCGAAGTGGTGTCCGGTGTAGACGATCAGCCAGTAGGTGAGCACGAACGGGGCGGTGCGGGCAGGAACCGCGAGGAGAAAGTCCGCGACGCGCGCCAGCACCGTCGCGACGACCGCCCCCGCGATTCCGACCAGCAACGCCATGCCGAGCGGCTGGAAAGACGCCACCGTCCCCAGCACCACCAGCGTGGAGTTGAAGCCGAACAGGCCTTGGGATATTCGCTCCCGCGGCACGCGCAGCGCGGTCGCGGTGAGCCCCCCGACCGCGCTGCCGACCAGCCCGGCGAGCGCGAACTCCGGTCCGGCCAGCGCGAGCGCGATCAGGAAAACGATCCCGGCCGGCACGCTCTCCTGCAGGTACACCTGCGAGACGCCCGTGGGCACGGCGCGCAGCAACTCCAGCGCGCCGTGCCGCACCGAAGGCGGCTTCTTCGCTGCAGCGGTGTCGTTCACCAGCTCTGTACCTCTAGTTCCTTCGCATCCGGGTGGTGCGAAACGGCTTCGGCGAGCCGCCGCTCGGCGATCACGGCGTCGTCGCCCACAGCGGTGGCCATCGCCCCGCCCGCGGCCAGCGGCGCCAGCGACCACCAGTCACCGCTGCTCGGCTCGACCGGATCGTGTTCCCACACAACGGTTTCCGTCGCCAGCACCCGAGCACCGGCCAAGTAACCAGCGCTCGCGGTCAGCCGCTCGTCACCGATGTCCAGCCGCTGCCGCAACAGCGGAGTGCTGCCGCGCATCACGTGCGTCGTGGTGGTCAACCGACCGGACCGCTCGCCGTACCGGCCGAGCACCAGCGTTTCCCGGCAACGCGCCCGCGCGCCCTCGCCGAGGGAGATGGTCATCTCCGCCTGATGATCGGCCCGCGAGCTGATCACGGTCGCCTCGGGCAGGTACTCGACCGTCCCGCCGTCGGCGACCTCGATGTGCACGGTGGACCGGCTGTGCCCAGCGTGCTGCCCCGGCAGCGCCACGGTCGCGGCGGTGCCGCGCAGCAGCAGCCGAGCGCCGGGGCCGACGTGGACACGCAGGTCGACGACGTCGCCGCCGACCGGGGTGGCGGCCGAGCCGACGAGGTGCACGACTGCGGTGCCGTCGGCGCTGGTGGTGGCGGCCCGGCGGGGCACCATCGTCATCGGGGACTGCGACCGCATCTCCCTGACGATGCTACGCCCGCCGTGCCCGAGCTCAACGCTCAGCAGCGCACTAGCGCGCACGCCGCACCACCTTCCGTCTGCCACAGTTTCAATTGAAACTGTGAACGTGAAGGCACGGTGGACCACAGTTTCAATTGAAACTGCGGTCCCGCCTCACGCACTGACGCCGACCTTGAGCTGCTCGCGGAGCCACGCCGACACGTCGGGCGCGTTGGGTGTCCGGGTCAGGGACTGGGTGATCACCGGCAGCTCGCCGCGCATCCGGTGCGCGTCGGAGACCATGACCTCCATGTCAGCCCCGACCAGCTCGGCCAGGTCGATCTTGTTGATCACCAGCAGATCCGCGGTGGTCACGCCGGGCCCGCCCTTGCGCGGCACCTTGTCGCCACCGGCGACGTCGACCACGAAGATCTGGCTGTCGGCCAGACCGCGGCTGAACACCGCGGTCAGGTTGTCCCCGCCGCTCTCCACGATGACCAGCTCGAGGCCGGGGTGGCGCTCGGTGAGCCGGTCGACCGCGTCGAGGTTGGCGGTGATGTCGTCGCGGATCGCGGTGTGCGGGCAGGCACCGGTCTGCACCGCCTCGATCCGGTCGGTGTCGAGCACACCCGCCTTGCGCAGGAAATCGGCGTCCTCGGTGGTGTAGATATCGTTGGTCACGACGGCGAGGTTGATCTCCTGGCCCAGCGCTCGGCACAGCGCCGCGGTCAGCGCCGTCTTCCCGCTGCCGACCGGTCCGCCGATGCCGAGGCGGAACGGCCGCCCGTGCTGGGATTCGGCGGAGAACGGGTCGGGTTCGGTCGCGGTCGGGTCGAAGTTGACCGGATGCGTGTGCCCGTGACCGTGTCCGTGGCCGTGTTCAGGAGGCAAAGAGACGCACCTCTTCCCGGTGATGTCGATCGTGCGATTCGGCGAGCAGGTCCAGCACCGGAGCTCCGGGCGCGAGCAGGTTGGCCGGGGCGAGCCCGGCCGTGGCCGCTGCTTCGGCGGCGATCCGGTCCAGCTCATCGGCCATCTCGGTGACCACGGCGTTGGCCGCGAAGGGATCCATCCCGAGCAGTCGGACCACCGCGGAGGACGGCCCGCTGACGGACAGGTACCCGGCGATCAGCGCCGCTTCCTGCGGCCCGGCACCGGCTGTCGCAGCCAGCACGCCGAGCACGATCGGGTGATGCGGCCGCGGGCTCGCGGCCACCAGTTCAGCCAGCACCGGCGACGGCCAAGCCGCCTTGCCGGCGCGGATCATCCCTTTCCCCTGGGCGCGCGAGGCCTCCCGCTGCGCCGGGGACGGGGTTCGGGCGTCGAGTTCGACGTCCAGCTCCCGCCAGTGTCCACTTCGGACCCGGCGGGTGGCGGCGTGCGCCGCGGCGGCGGCGAACACCGCCTGCAGGGCGCCTGCAGCGCGCAGGCGCCCGTGCAGGAATTCGCGCAGATCGGCGATTCCCGTGATCAGTCCCCGAGCGGCGGCCTCCTCGACGCCGCCGGAGTGCACGTGTCCCCCGCCGGGGAACCGGGAATCGGCGAGTGCAAGCACCGCGAGACCGGCTCGCACCGCTCTCCCCCTTCCGAACGAGCAAAACTCTTCACCCGTTCCAGTGACATGTACGCAACTTCAATGGAAATCAGATGTCCGATTTCCATTGAAATCGCACTGATCCGGTGTTCAAGCGTCGTGAGTGGCGATGGTGGTAAGAACCACCGCCGCCGCTCACGACACGGATCAGAACAGGAAGTACCGCTGAGCCATCGGGACCTCGGAGACCGGCGCCGGCTCGACGAGCTCGCCATCGATGTGGACGGCGAAGCTGTCCGGATCCACCTGGATGTCCGGCGTCGCGTCGTTGTGCCGCATGTCCGCCTTGCCGACGTCCCGCGTGCTCTCCACGGCAACCATCCGCGAACTCAATTGCAGCTGCTCAGGCAGGTTCGCGTCCAGTGCCACCGGCGCGACGAAGAACACACTGCTCGCCGCCGCCGCACGCGGCTGCACACCGAAGCTCGGCCGCGCGATGTACGGCTGCGGTGTGGGGATCGACGCGTTCGCGTCGCCCATCGCCGCCCACGCCGCAAACCCGCCCTTGAGCACGATGTGCGGGCGGACGCCGAAGAACTTCGGGTCCCACAGCACCAGGTCTGCCATCTTGCCGACCTCCACCGATCCGACGTGGTGGGAGATGCCGTGCGCGACCGCCGGGTTGATCGTGTACTTCGCGACGTAGCGCTGCGCCCGGTTGTTGTCCGCGCGCCCGTCGCCGGGCAGCGAGCCGCGGCGGCGCTTCATCACGTGCGCGGTCTGCCAGGTGCGCATGATGACCTCGCCGATGCGGCCCATCGCCTGCGCGTCCGAGCTCATCATCGAGATGGCCCCGAGGTCGTGCAGGAAGTCCTCGGCGGCAATGGTCGACGGCCGGATGCGGCTCTCGGCGAACGCCAGGTCCTCGGGCACCGACGGGTTCAGGTGGTGGCAGACCATCACCATGTCGAGGTGCTCGTCGATGGTGTTCACCGTGTGCGGCCGCGTCGGGCTGGTCGACGAGGGCAGCACGTTGGAGTGCGAGGCGAGCCGGATGATGTCCGGGGCGTGCCCACCACCGGCGCCTTCGACGTGGAACGCGCTGATCGAGCGGCCGTTGATCGCTTCCAGCGTGGATTCGTAGAACCCTGCCTCGTTGAGGGTGTCGGCGTGCAGGGCGATCTGGACGCCGGATTCCTCGGCCACGCGCAGCGCGCTGTCCAGCACCGCCGGGGTCGCGCCCCAGTCCTCGTGGATCTTGAACCCGCCCGCACCGGCGCGCAGCTGCTCCCACAGCGCTTCGCTGCGCATGGTGCTGCCCTTGCCGAGCAGCAGCACGTTGACCGGCATGGTGTCCATGGATTGCATGATCATCCGCAGGTTCCAAGCGCCGGGCGTGACCGTGGTGGCCTTGCTGCCCTCGCCCGGTCCGGCGCCGCCACCGATCAGCGTGGTCAGCCCGGAGGCGAGCGCGGTGTCGACTTCCTGCGGGCAGATGAAGTGCACGTGCGAGTCGATGCCACCGGCGGTGAGGATCTTGCCGTTGCCGGCGATGACCTCGGTCGACGGCCCGATCACCAGCGAGCTGTCCACGTCGTTGTTGGCGCTGGGGTTACCGGCCTTGCCGATGCCCACGATGCGGCCGTCGCGGATGCCGACGTCGGCCTTGATGACGCCCCAGTGATCCAGGATCACCGCACCGGTGATGACCACGTCGGGCGTGCCCTCCGCGCGGATGGCGGCGGACTGGCCCATCGACTCGCGAATGACCTTGCCGCCGCCGAAGACGACCTCGTCGCCGGAGCCGGTGGGGCCCTGGCTGCGATCCTCGGTGACCTCGATCAGCAGGTCGGTGTCGGCCAGCCGGATCCGGTCGCCGGTGGTCGGGCCGAACAGCTCGACGTACTGGGACCGGTCAATGGATGATGTGCTCACCGTGGTGTCCCTCGCCTTTCTCGCCGTAGGTGAACGGGGTGGGTTCGTGGTCGCGGGTGTCGAGCTCGCCCGCGTACTCCAGGCGCAGGCCGCGCACCAGCCGGCTGCCGCCGACCGGCACCAGGTCGACCTCGCGCGCCACGCCCGGCTCGAACCGCACGGCGGTGCCCGACGGCACGTCCAGGCGGTGGCCCCAGGCCTTGGCCCGGTCGAACTCGAGACCGGGGTTGACCGCGGCGAAGTGGTAGTGCGAGCCGACCTGCACAGCGCGGTCGGCGCGGTTGACGACGGTGAGGCGGATCCGTTCCCGCCCCGGATTCAGCGGGATGCGGTCTTCCGCGGTGATGATCTCCCCAGGACGCATGGCATCTCCCTAGCGATGTGTGTCGAGGCGTGAGCGAATCGGGCCCGCGGCGGGAACCGAGAGCACCGCTTCCCCACCCGGGCGAAGATCGGCGCTCAGCTGATGGGGTCGTGGACGGTGACCAGCTTGGTGCCGTCCGGGAAGGTCGCCTCGACCTGCACGTCGTGGATCATCTCGGGGATGCCGTCCAGGACCTGGTCGGCACGCAGCACCTGCCGACCGCTCTGCATGAGTTCGGAGACGGTCCGGCCGTCCCGAGCCCCTTCGACCACGTGGTCGGTGATCAGCGCGACCGATTCCGGGTAGTTCAGCTTCAGTCCGCGATCCAGCCGTTCGCGCGCCAATCGAGCCGCCACGTAGACGAGCAACTTGTCGCGCTCATGAGGAGCAAGATGCATGAAACTTGTTTAACACGCGGAAAAATACCGCGCCCGCCATGTCATGCAGCGTTAGTACCGAACAATTGCCCCATTACAACCATTTTTCCAGACTTTTGCATCGCTAACGGAATTTTCGGCACTTCGCATGATTCGGGTCACCATGTGATTTTTTTCCAACGGCCGGGATTGTGCGCCGAGCCGGGCAGGTGCACTGTGGTCAAGACGCCTGCACCCCGCCACTCCCCGCGTCCGCGCATCCGCGCGCACGCAACCAGCGAGGAGGCGAGGTAGCCATGAGCAGTGCAGGTCAGCCCGAGTTCCGCCCCGGCTTGGAGGGCGTGGTCGCCTTCCGCACCGAGATCGCCGAGCCCGACCGCGACGGCGGCGCGCTGCGCTACCGCGGGGTCGACATCGAAGATCTCGTGGGCACCGCATCTTTCGGCGATGTGTGGGCGCTGCTGGTGGACGGCGAGTTCGGCAACGGCCTCCCGGCCGCGGACGACACCCCGCTGCCGGTCCGCACCGGCGACGTACGCGCCGACGCGCAGGCATCCCTGGCGATGCTCGCGCCTGCTTACGGTTTCGCTCCGCTGCTCGACGTCGAGGAGACGCAGGCCCGTGACCAGCTCGCACGCGCCTGCGCGCTCGGGCTGTCCTTCGTCGCGCAGTCCGCGCGCGGCGACCAGCCAGCGGTCCCGCAGTCCCGGATCGCGGAGGCCACCACCGCCACCGAGCAGTTCCTCACCCGCTGGCGCGGCGAGCCCGATCCCACGCACGTCCGGGCCCTCGACGCGTACTGGGTGTCGGCCGCCGAGCACGGCTTGAACGCCTCCACCTTCACCGCCCGGGTGATCGCCTCCACCGGTGCCGACGTCGCGGCCTGTCTGTCCGGAGCGGTGGGCGCGATGTCCGGGCCGCTGCACGGCGGCGCCCCGGCTCGCGTGCTGCCGATGATCGAGGAAGCCGAGCGCACCGGCGACGCCCGCCGCGTGGTGGAGTCGATCCTGGATCGCGGCGACCGGCTGATGGGCTTCGGCCACCGCGTCTACCGCGCCGAGGACCCGCGGGCCCGAGTCCTGCGCAACACCTGCGAGAAGCTCGGCGCGCCGCGCTTCGAGGTGGCCCGCGAGCTCGAGCAGGCCGCGCTGACGGTGCTGCGGGAGCGGCGTCCGGACCGGCAGATCGAGACGAACGTCGAGTTCTGGGCCGCCGTCGTGCTCGACTTCGCGGCGGTGCCCACCGCGATGATGCCCGCGATGTTCACCTGCGCCCGCCTCGCGGGCTGGTCGGCGCACATCCTGGAGGAGAAGCGCACCGGCCGCCTGGTCCGCCCTTCGGCCCAGTACATCGGCCCCAGCCCCCGCTCCCCTCAGGACGTCCAGGGCTGGGACGACCTCGACCAGCTCATCGCTCCGGTGTGATGCGCTCCGGGTGGGGTTTTGCCTATAGCTGACACCCCACGCGCCCGGGCAAAACTGTTCCCGCGCCCGACACGTCCAGGCGTGTCGGGCGCAGCGGTAGCGTGGAGAAGTGGCAGCACTACCTACCGACGAGCAGCGCGAGCTCTACGTCCAATACGCCGAGGCGCTGGAAGAGGACGCTGAGGACAGCGACCAGCGTTGCGACGACCTTGTCGAAGCTGGCGGCTACTGGCACATGGCTGGCGACCACGAGCGCGAGGAACGCGCGCTGGCTGCCGCCGCCGAGGTCGACGACGGCGGGAACGTGCTCAGCGGTCACGCCTCCTACGCCACTTTCCTGCTGACCCACGGGCGCTACGAGGAAGGCGAGCAGCTCTTGGCGCAGCTGCTTCGCCGCGGCTCAGACTGCGAGTGGGCCTATGCCGAGGCCGCGGCGGGCTACGAGGCGATCGGCTCTCCGCAGGAAGCGCTGCGGTGGCTCAACGTCGGCGTCACCCGCTTCGTCCCGGACCTCGACGCCGAGCTGGAGCACGGCGATCCCGGCTTCGCGGTGTTGCGGCAGCGCGCCGTGCTGCGCCGCGAGCTGGGAATGCCCGCCGACCAGTACGACGAGCTGCACGCCCACCTCCAGGAGCGCGCCCACCAGATCTTCGAGCAGATCGAGGAGATCAGCCACCGGCACGACCCGACCGCGGTCCTCTACTGGCCCGAAGCGGAGTTCGCCGAAGTCCAGCGCCGACACCCGGACTGGCACCCGAACTGCACCCACCTCCAGCACCGCCAGGAAGTCCAGCGAACGCTGGCGGAGCAACCGAACTCGTTGCTCGCCACCGGATCGCTCGACGCGCTGGTCGCCTTCGCCGAGTCCCGCGAGCTCCCGCTGGAGGAGCTGTCGACCCGCGCGGAGTTCGTGGCCGAAGCTGTCCAGACCACCTCGTGGCCGCCCGGTCGCAACGAGCCCTGCTGGTGCGGTTCAGAACGCAAGTACAAGAAGTGCTGCGGGGCCCTGGCTTCGCCTGATGCGGTGCTGGCCAACGAGCGCGGGTCGCAGTAAGTTGCGGGGCGGCTGCTCGCAGCGGACGCGGCTTCACCTGCCGCCAACCCTGCTGCAAGACTTGAGCCGAACCGGCAACGGCGCCGGTCAACAGGCCACTGGCGCGCGGGGAGGCGCGGTCCCGCCCCCTGCACGATCACCACAACAACGCCCGGAGGCGCCGGCATGACGCAGGCCGAGACCATCGACCCGACGACCTTGAAGCTGCCCGAAGAGTTCAAGCCCGCTGACGGCCGGTTCGGCTGCGGACCGTCCAAGGTGCGCAGCGAGCAGCTGTCCCGGCTGGCCAGCGAGGGCGCTGCCGTGATGGGCACCTCGCACCGCCAGAAGCCGGTGAAGTCCCTGGTGGGCCAGGTTCGCGAGGGACTGCGGGAGCTGTTCTCGCTGCCGGACGGCTACGAGATCGTGCTCGGTGTCGGCGGTACCACGGCGTTCTGGGACGCGGCGACCTTCGGCCTGATTCGCGAGCGCTCGCTGCACCTGACCTACGGCGAGTTCTCCTCGAAGTTCGCCAAGGCCGCCAAGACCGCCCCGTTCCTGGGCGACCCGGTGGTCGTCTCGGCCGAGCCGGGCGACGCCCCGGAGCCGGTGTCGGACCCGAACGTCGACCTGATCGGCTGGGCGCACAACGAGACCTCCACCGGCGTGATGCTCGCGCCGACCCGCCCCGAGGGCTCCGAGAACGCGCTGATCGCGGTGGACGCGACCTCCGGCGCGGGCGGCCTGTCCTTCAACGCCGCTGACGTCGACGTCTACTACTTCGCGCCGCAGAAGTGCTTCGCCGCCGACGGCGGGCTGTGGCTGGCCGCGATGAGCCCGGCCGCGATCGAGCGGATCGGCGAGATCGGCGCCTCGGGCCGCTGGGTGCCGGAGTTCCTGTCGCTGCCGACCGCGCTGGACAACTCGCGCAAGGACCAGACCTACAACACCCCGGCGCTGGCCACCATGTTCCTGCTGGCCGACCAGATCGAGTGGATGAACGGCCAGGGCGGCCTGGACTGGTGCTCGCAGCGCACCCGCGAGTCCTCGCAGCGCCTCTACCAGTGGGCCGAGGCCTCGGAGTACGCCACGCCGTTCGTCACCGACCCGGCGAAGCGCTCGCAGGTGGTCGGCACCATCGACTTCGCCGACTCGGTGGACGCCGCCGCGGTCGCGAAGGCGTTGCGCGCCAACGGCATCGTGGACACCGAGCCGTACCGCAAGCTGGGCCGCAACCAGGTGCGCATCGGCATGTTCCCGGCGATCGAGCCGGATGACGTCACCTCACTGACGAAGTCCATCGACTGGGTGGTTTCGCAGCTCTCCTGACGACGCAGCGCTGCCGGGGTCCCCCACGGGCCCCGGCAGTTTTGTATCAAATCTCACCATGCAGAGTGAAAATTCACTCACTCTGGGTATTGCTCAGCAAACATGAGTGGTTTTACTCGTTCGCCGCGACGCCCCCTTTCCGGCAAGATCGATGCCGGGAGAGTGGCCAACAGTGACGCAATGTGCCCGGCGTGCCTCCCGCGTCAAGGCGGCGCGCCGGGTTACCGTCACAGCTTGGTGACATGTAGGTCGGCGGGAGGCACACGTATGCGAGCGCTGCGAGTGGTCGGGCTCGACGAGGACGGTGAATCCGTCATCTGCGAGGACCCGGAGAACGGCGAGCGTTTCACCGTGCCCGCCGACGAGCGACTGCGCGCCGCGGCACGCGGTGACCTCACCAGACTCGGCCAGGTCCAGATCGAGATGGAAGCCCAGATGCGGCCGCGCGAGATCCAGGCCCGCATCCGCTCCGGCGCGTCCGTCGAGCAGATCGCCGAATCCTCCGGCATCCCCGAGCACCGCATCGAGCGCTACGCCTACCCGGTCCTGCTGGAACGCCGCCAGATCGCAGAGATGGCCCAGCGCGCGCACCCGGTCCGCGAGGACGGCCCGGACGTGCAGACCCTCGGCGAGGTCGTCGCGCACACCTTCGGCATGCGCGGCCACGAGTACGCCGAAGCCGATTGGGGCTCCTGGCGCGGCGAGGACGGCAAGTGGGTAATCCAGCTGACCTGGCAGGCGGGCCGCTCCGAGAACCTCGCGCACTGGGTGTTCCACCCCGGCGCGCACGGCGGCACCGTGGCACCCCTCGATGACCACGCGGCCGATCTGCTCGACCCGTCGCCCAACCGTCCACTGCGCACGGTCCGCCCGGTCACCGAGCTGGCCCGCGAAGCGCTCCAGCTCGACCAGCAGAGCCGCCAGGAACGGCCCGAGGAGCCGACGGCTCCGCTGGTGCCGGAGGTGCCGGCCCCGCTGCTGGCGGAGGCACCGACGCTGGACCTGAACACCGGAGCGCCGGAGCGACCGGCGGAGCCGGGAGCCCCGGAAGCGGAGCCCGCGGCGGAGAGCGCCGAAGGCGCGACCGCCGAGGAGGCGGAGGTACAGGACGCGGCGGAGCCGCGGAGGGGGCGGAAGAGCCACCCGATCGTCCCGTCCTGGGAAGACGTCCTCCTCGGAGTCCGCTCCCACCGCTAACTCAAAAAGACGGTAGAAGGCCGGGGCGAGCACCAGCTCACCCCGGCCTTCTGCTGTTCAACGGCAGCCACTCCCGACCGGGGAAGTCGCGGAGCGGATGTGGTCAGAGGGGTGGGGGCGGGTCGCCGAGGAGGCTGAAGAGGAGGGCCAGCCAGGCGAGGACGATGCCAGCGGCGGTTCCATAGGCGACCCAGCGCCAGACCGCGATTCGGCGGCCCAGCCAGATCGAGGGGGCGAAGCCCGCCGCTACCGCCAGGTTGACCACCGTTGCCAGGATTCCGCTGACGTCCGCGAGGCCTCGGGTCACCACCACCAGGATCACCGTGGTGATCGCCGCGATGACCGCGCTCACGAACAGGCCCGGGCCCCACGGCGTTGGTTCGTCGGCGGGAGCCGGGACCGGTTGACGGCGTGGGGTCGGGCGGGCCGGGCGGGGGCGGCCGATCTGGTCGAGGCGACCGCTGAGCGGGTCGAGGTAGCCGATCTGGCCGCCGGTTTCCGCGGCGAGGCGCACCGCCAGTTGACGTCCGCGCTTCGAGATCAGTTCGCGGTCGGCGTCCGCGGTTTCCGGGGAGTTCGCCGCCTCGGCGACGTGCGCCCACTCGTGGAGGGCGTCGACCAGCGAGTCCGGCAGCCGCAGGCGGCCCGGGTCCACCTCGTGGTCGGTGTCGCGCACCAGCACCGCGCGACCGGAGCGCGCGTGCAGTTCCCAGCCTGACTCGCGCATCACGCCCCGCTCATCGCGTGGAAAGCCATCGCCCCGGCCGTCGCGACGTTGAGCGAGTCCACGCCGCTGGCCATCGGGATCCGCACCGCCAGGTCGGCGGAGTCGATCGCCTCGTCGGTGAGCCCAGGACCCTCCGAGCCGAGCAGGACCGCGACCCGTCCCTGGTCCAGGCCAGCATCGCGAAGGGATTTCGAGTCCGCTCGGGGTGTCAGCGCAGCGAGGCGGAAGTCGTTGTCGCGCAACAGCTTGAGATCTTCCGGCCAGGACTCCAGGTGCGCGAACGGCACCCGCAGCACGTGCCCCATGGACACCCGGACGCTGCGCCGGTACAGCGGATCCGAGCAGCCCGCGCCCAGCAGCACGCCGTCAACGCCCAGCGCGGCAGCGTTGCGGAACAGCGCGCCGAGGTTCTCGTGGTCGCCGATGCCCTCCAGCACCGCCAGGCGGCGGGACCGGCCGATCAGCTCCGTCGGCGGGACCACCGGGGCGCGGTCGGCCACGGCCAGCACGCCGCGGTTGAGGTGGAACCCGACGACCTGCGCAATCACGTCAGCGCTCGCGACGTAGGCGGGCACGTCGAGGGCGGTGGCTTCCGCCAGGCCGTCGATCCGGCGGCGCACCCCGAACAGCGCGCGCACCAGGTAGGGCGAGGCGAGCAGCCGTTCGACCACCACGACGCCTTCGGCGATCACCAGCCCACGTCCGCCCGGCCGGTCCGGTCGGCGGTCCGCGCGCGACAGATCGCGGAAGTCGTCGACCCGCGGATCGTCGGCCTCGCTGATCTCGACAATGTGCGCCACGCACCGCATTCTCGCACCCGCTCCAGCACCGCCGCCCCGGTCGGTCCACCCCGCACCGGATTCCGGCGGACACGCTCGGTCGCCTCGCGGGAGCACGTTCGGGGTACGGCTCGACTCGGCAGCACTGAACTCGACGTCTTCCCCATCTGCCTCGGTGGCAACGTCTTCGGCTGGACCGCCGATCGCGACGAATCGTTCGCCGTGCTCGACGGCTACGCGGCGGCGGGCGGCAACTTCATCGACACCGCTGACGCGTACTGCGTCTGGGTGCCGAGCAACGAGGGCGGTGAATCCGAGACGGTCCTCGGCGAGTGGCTGCGCGCCCGCAGCAACCGCGACGACGTCGTGATCGCCACCAAGGTGGGCCAGATGCCGCAGCGGCGCGGCCTGTCGGCGGCGAACATCGCGGCGGCTGCTGAAGATTCACTGCGCCGCCTGGGCGTCGACCACATCGACCTCTACTACGCCCACGGCGACGACGACCCGACCATCCCGCTCGCCGAGACGCTCGGGGCCTTCGATGCCTTGGTGCACGCGGGCAAGGTCCGCTACAACGGTGCGTCGAACTACACCGCCCCGCGGCTCGCCGAGGCGCTGGAGGTCTCGCGCCGCGAAGGTTTGGCGGAGTTCACCGCGATGCAGCCGAAGTACAACTTGGTGGAGCGCAACGACTTCGAGGGCGAACTGGCCGATCTCTGCGCGAAGGAGAACCTGGGCATGGCGCCGTATTATGCGCTGGCCAAGGGATTCCTGACCGGGAAGTACCGCCTGAGCCAGGACAACTCCGGCAGCCCACGCGCTGAAGGCGCCCGCGCCCACCTGGATGAGCGCGGCCTTCGAGTCCTCACCGCACTGGACGAGATCGCAACGCTGCGTAATGCCCCGATGGCGTCGATCTCGCTGTCCTGACTGCGCGCGCAACGCACCGTCACCGCCCCGATCGCCAGTGCCCGCAACATCGATCAGCTCGCCGACCTGCTGCGCGGGGCCGAACTGGACCTCACCGCGCAGGAGGTTCAGCGCCTCGACGACGCCTCTGCGTGATCGTCTAACCCCCTGCTCGGCGACACCGTTTTGGCCGCTGGTTCGGCGGGTACCGATGTGTCACGGTGGTTTCCCCAGCGCTGCGCGCTGACGTGCTGCCGATCGAGCGGAGAGACAGCATGGGACGGCACGTGGACGATCGAGCGTTCAAGCCGGTGGACCGGCAGCGGTATCGCAACAAGATGCAGCGCGGCCTCGACGCCCTGGCCCGGATGCTCGCCGAGGGCAACTTCTCCTTCCCGCACCAGCAGATGGGGCTGGAGATGGAGTTGTGCCTGGTGGATCGGAGCATGGAACCATCGATGTCCAACGCCGAGGTGTTGGAGAAGATCGACGAACCGGCGTTCACCACCGAGCTCGGTCAGCAGAACATCGAGCTCAACGTGGAGCCGCGAGTGCTGGCCGGGGACAGTGCGCTGAGACTTGAGGAACGCATGCGCGACGCGCTCCAGCGGGCCGACGGCGGTGCGCACGACGTCGGCGCGAAGATCGTCATGATCGGCACGCTCCCGACGTTGCGCAGCGCGCACTTCGATCCGAGCTGGCTGTCCCGCAACCCCCGCTACTCACTGCTCAACGAGCAGATCTTCCTGGCGCGGGGCGAGGAAATGCTGTTGGACATGGAGGGCGAGCCGCTCGGCGAGGCCTACCACACCGAGCGGCTTCGCTCCTATGCCGATTCGATCCTGCCGGAATCGGCGTGCACCTCGGTCCAGCTGCACCTGCAGGTCGCCCCGGAGGACTTCGCCGCGCATTGGAACGCCGCGCAGTGCCTGGCCGGCGTGCAGGTGGCGATCGGCGCGAATTCACCGTTCCTGCTGGGCAAAGCGCTCTGGCACGAGACCCGGATCCCGCTGTTCCAGCAGGCCACCGACACCCGGCCCGAGGAGCTGAAGAACCAGGGCGTGCGGCCGCGGGTGTGGTTCGGTGAGCGGTGGATCACCTCGATCTTCGACCTGTTCGAGGAGAACGTCCGGTACTTCCCGGCGCTGCTGCCCGATCCCGAGGAGGAGGATCCGGTGGCCGCGCTGGAGGCCGGCCGGGCTCCGACGCTGAACGAGTTGCGGCTGCACAACGGCACGATCTGGCGCTGGAACCGCCCGGTCTACGACCTGGTGGACGGGGTCCCGCACCTGCGCATCGAGAACCGGGTGCTGCCCTCCGGCCCATCGGTGGTGGACATCGTCGCCAACGCGGCGTTCTTCTACGGAGCCCAGCGGGCGCTCACCGAACAAGATCGTCCATTGTGGACGCAAATGTCCTTCACGGCGGCGGAGGAGAACCTGTTCTCCGGTGCCCGCAGTGGTTTCGACGCCCACCTGTACTGGCCGGGCACCGGCTGGGTCGCCCCTGACGAGCTGGTGATGCGCCGCCTGCTGCCGATGGCGCACGAAGGCCTCAAAGCGTGCGGGGTCTCCGACGAAGCCCGCGAGCACTACTTGGGCGTGGTCGAACAGCGCTGCCTGGCCCGCCGCAACGGCGCGACCTGGCAACGAGAAACCGTGGCACGCCTGGAGGAAAGAGGCATGGACCGCCCCAAAGCCCTGGCCACCATGCTGGACCACTACATCGCCCTCGCCGACGAAGGAACCCCAGTCCACACCTGGCCCGTAGGCTGAGGACCTCCCAAATTTCCCTAAACTTGGGATTCCCTCCAACCTCACCCAGGACTTAGGTCACCCTAGGGGTGGTCGATTTCTCGCGAAATTGGCAACCTTCCCCAGGAAGCGGCGGATCTGGGTTGGTCTTTGGGGTGGTTTTGGTGGGGTTCGCGTGTTGGGTGGGGTTAGTCCGGGGGCAGCTGGGTGGCGCCGGTGATGTTGAGGGTTTGGCGGCCGTTGTTGGAGGTCAGGTGGGCGTTTACGCCGAAGACTTCGGATAGGAGGCCCGGTTCTAGGACTTCGGGGGGTGTGCCGGTTGCCTTGATGTGGCCGGCGTCGAGGACCGCTAGGCGGTCGCAGAACTCCACGGCGAGGCGCAGGTCGTGCAGCGTCAGCAGGACCGTCAGGCCGTCGCGGGCGAGGGAGCGCAGGAGCGCGAGGACTCCGTACTGGTGGCGCAGGTCGAGGTGATTCGTCGGCTCGTCAAGGACGAGGACCTTCGGCTGCTGCGCGAGCGCCCGCGCGATCGACACGCGCTGCCGCTCACCTCCCGACAGCAGCCGCACATCGCGCTCCGCCGCGTCGAGCAGGCTCGTGGATCGCAGGGCCGAGTCGACGATCTCGTGATCAGTCGCGCGCATCCGATCCAACAGGCCGAGGTGCGGAACTCGACCCTGCGACACCACTTCTCGGACGGTCAGCGCCGCGCGGGCCTCCGTCTCCTGCGTGGTCGCAGCCAAGATGCGCGCCAGCTCGCGCCGACCACCAGCCGTCAGACCAGCGACTTCCACAGTCCCAGCCACCGGCTGAACCGCCCGGTAGAGCGTGCGCAGCAACGTCGTCTTGCCGCTGCCATTCGGACCGACGAGCCCGAACACCTCGCCAGACCGCACCTCGACGTCCACATCGGACAGAACTGATCGGCCGCCCAAGGACACCTGGACGCCGCAGACCCGCAGGCTCACGCGATCCTCCGTCGACGCCGCAACATCACCAGGAACACCGGCCCGCCCACCAACGCGGTGAGCACGCCCACCGGCAGTTCCGATGGCGCGACGACCAGCCGCGCCACCAGGTCCGCCGCCACCAGGAACACCGCGCCGAGCAGCGCCGACACCGACAGCAGCCGCCGCGCCTCGGACCCCACCAGGAACGTGGCCGCGTGCGGCACCAGCAGGCCGACGAACACGATCCCGCCCGCCACCGAAACAGCAGTCCCCGCCAGCAAGGAGATCATGACCAGGCAGAACGTCCGGAACACCCGCGCGTTGACCCCGAGCGCCGCCGCAGCGTCGTCACCGCTGTGCAGAACGTTCATCCAACGCCCCGCCGCAACAGCCGCGATCAACCCGATCGCCAGCACCGCAGCGGGAACCGGCAACGAATCCCAGCGCACTCCCCCAAGTCCGCCGCTGATCCAGAACAGCACCTGCTTGGCCTGGTCACCGGTGCCGAAGGCGTGCAGGACGAACGAAGTCATCGCGAACGCCACCTGCCCGACGGCCACACCACCGAGCACCAAAGCCGTCACCGACCCGGAATGCCCGGACACCGCCAGCACGATCAGCAACGCCGCCAAACCGCCGAGGAACGCGACGATCGGCAGGCCCGTGGTCCCGGCGCCGATGCCCAGGACGATCGTCAGCGACACCGCGAACCCGGCCCCTTCGGACACGCCGAGCAGGTACGGATCGGCCAGCGGGTTGGCCGTGACCAGCTGCGCGACCGCGCCGGACAGCGCCAGGGCCGCGCCGACCAGCATGCCGCCGACCACCCGCGGCATCCGCGAGTCGAAGACGATCGCCGCGCGCGCCGGGGTCCAGTCCTGCTCGATCCATGGCATCACCGGCTCCAGCACGATCCGCCACACCTGCCCCAGCGGCAGCCGCACCGAACCCAGCGACACCGCCAGGCCGCCGACCACCACCAGCGCGATCAGCAGAGCGGCGTGCACCAGCACAGTCCCGCCTCTCCGCGAATCACAGTTGTGGTTGCGTCCCGGGGTGATCTCGCGTTTTGCGGTTTCTTGTGGCTGGTTTGCGTCACGGTCCCCTGAGGTGCGGTTGCGCAGGACTCGCCTACTCATGCCAGTCCCGCCTCTCCGCGAATCACAGTTATGGTCGCGCCCCGGGGTGATCTCGCGTTCGACGGTTTCCTGTGGCTGGTTTGCGTCACGGTCCCCTGAGGTGCGGTCGTGCACGACTCGCCTGCTCATGCGCCGTGCAGGTCTCGGGCGAGGCGCTCGACGGCGGCGGGGAACCGGATCCCCTCGGTGAGCTCGACGAGCGGGATGGTGCTGAAGCGCCGGTCCCGCACCGCGGGCGTGCCCGAGACCAGCGGGTGTCCTTCCAGGTAGGACTGCTTGTTCTGCACCGGAGCTCCGAGGTAAGCGACGAGCACGACGGCCTGCGGATTCCGCGCTGCGACCTGCTCCCAGCTGACGTCCTCGAACGCCTTCGGCACATCGCCGAAGATGTTGTGCCCGCCGGCCCGGCGCAGCGCGTCGTTGCCAACACCGTTGCCGCCCAAGGTGAACGCGGTCTGCTCGCCGGAGTCGTAGACGAAGACGTCGACCGGCTGCACGTCCTCCAGCCGCTGCTCGACCGCCTGCACCCGCCCCTTGATGTCGTCGTTGAGCTTGCGCGCGTTGTCCTGCAATCCGAGTGCTTCGCCGAACATCGAGATGTCGTCGAGCAGCGTGTCCATTCCGCTCGGCTCGGACGCGCACGACTCCGACAGCAGCAGGGTGTTGATGCCGTTCTTCTCGAACGCCTCGCGCCCGCGACCCTCGGCTTCGTCGAAGGCGCTGGCGTAGCCGCCGACGACCAGGTCCGGCTCGGCTTCGAGAATCCGCTCGTAGGACGGGTACCGATCGGCCAGCAACGGCACTTCGGCGTAACCGGCGGCGACTTCCGGCGGCGGCACGTGGTCGTCCGGGAAGGCGGTGCCGACGAGCCGATCACCCAGCCCGAGCGCCAGCAGGATCTCGGTCGCGTGCTGGTTGAGGCTCACCACGCGCTTCGGCGGGTTGGCGAAGGTCTCGACGCTGCCGCAGTTCTCGACGCGCAGACCGTTCGCCTGCGGCTCGGCGCTGGAACAGCCGGCCAGGAACAGCGCGGCCAGGAACAGGGCGAATGTGCGGCGCATCGTGCCTTCCAGGGTCGTGCACGGTTGCGCGAGACCAGGAGCGCACGCAGGCGTCCCAGACCCCGACCGCAGACCGCGGCAGTCGTTGGAGTCATCCCTCGCCAGCAGGTGATCGGGCTTGCCGCGACGTGCGCGGCCTACCGTTGCGGGTCAGCGCCGGACTTCGACCGGACTTCTCCCACTCGCGGGGTCGCAGAGGATGCTGCACCACGCCGCCGAGCCGGGTCAACCGGGCAAATTTCCCCACACCGCAGTGTTTTCGCTGATCAGCAAGGCTGTTCGCGCAACTCGCCCGGCAGATGAGATCAACGCCTCCATCCGGCCTAGTTGCAAGAATGTGGCAGTAGCTAGAGACTGTTGATAGCGAAGGGAGAAGGTTCGATGGCGCAGCAGTACGTCCTGCCGGAGTTGGATTACGACTACGCGGCGTTGGAGCCGGCGATCGCCGGTGAGATCAACGAGTTGCACCACAGCAAGCACCACGCGGCCTACGTCAAGGGTGCCAACGACACGGTCGAGAAGATCGCGGAGGCGCGGGACAAGGGCGACTTCTCGTCGATCGTCGGGTTGGAGACGACTCTGGCGTTCAACCTGGCCGGGCACTCGCTGCACCTGGTGTGGTGGAAGATCCTCTCGCCCAACGGTGGGGACAAGCCGACCGGTGAGCTGGCCGC
>NZ_JBSFBZ010000029.1:0-93831 GCF_053593195.1 Saccharopolyspora sp. NPDC002376 | reverse complement strand
CGGTCCCATTCCGAACCCGGTAGCTAAGCTCCCCAGCGCTGATGGTACTGCACTCGACAGGGTGTGGGAGAGTAAGACACCGCCGACACACTATTTAGAGGGGCCGACCGGACCCGTCCTTGCGGGACGGATCTCCGGTCGGCCCCCTTTGTTTTTCATGACCAGGTTCACGCTGGATCATGACCGAGAGTTGCCCCCGCTCGCATTCGGGAGGCGGCCCGCCACAGCCCACCAGAAGGTGGGTCTACGCTGGTGGGGACTTCAGTATTTCTGCTTCAGGAGGTTCGGTGTCCGGTTCCGACGACAAGCGCGGCGACTTCCGCCGCGGGGCCGGTGCCGGCCGAAGCGGCCAGGGGGGTCGTGGAAGTTTCGAGCGCCGGGGTTCGCAGGGCGGTCCGCGCCGCTTCGACTCCCGGGACGACCGCGGAGGCTTCCGCAACGACCGCGATGACCGCGGCCGTGGCGGCTACCGCGACGACCGCCGGGGTCGGGACGACTTCGGTGGCCGCGACCAGGGCGGCCAGGACCGCCGCGGTGGTTTCCGCCGGGACAACGACCGGCGGGACAACGACCGGCGCGATGACCGTGGTGGTTTCCGCCGGGATGACCGTGGGGGCTTCAACAAGGGCCGCGAGGACCGCGGTGGCTTCCGGCGTGATGACCGCGATCGCAAGGACTTCCGCCGTGACGACCGTGGGGATCGCGGGGACTTCCGACGCGACAACCGCGACCGCGGTGACAACCGGGACCGCCGGGACTTCCAGCGAGACAACCGGGACAACAGGGACCGCCGCGATGACCGGGGCGGGCGCGACTTCCGTCGCGACGACCGTGGCGGTTTCCGCAAGGACAACGACCGTGGCGGTTTCCGCCGGGACGATCGCGGGGGCTTCAACAAGGGCCGCGAGGACCGCGGTGGCTTCCGCCGTGACGACCGGGACCGCAAGGACTTCCGCCGTGACGACCGGCGCGATGACCGTGGCGGTTTCCGCCGCGATGACCGCGGGGGCTTCAACAAGGGCCGCGAGGACCGCGGTGGCTTCCGGCGTGATGACCGCGATCGCAAGGACTTCCGCCGTGACGACCGTGGGGATCGCGGGGACTTCCGACGCGACAACCGCGACCGCGGTGACAACCGGGACCGCCGGGACTTCCAGCGAGACAACCGGGACAACAGGGACCGCCGCGATGACCGGGGCGGGCGCGACTTCCGTCGCGACGACCGTGGCGGTTTCCGCAAGGACAACGACCGGCGTGGTGGTTACGGACGGCGCGATGACCGCGGCTTCAACGACCGGCCCCGTCGTGACGACCGGCCGCGCCGCGATGACCGTGACTTCGGTGACCGGCCGCGCCGGGACGACCGGGACTTCAAGGACCGCCCGCGTCGCGACGACCGCAGCCGCGACGACCGCCGGGACAACCGGCGCGACGACCGTCCCCGCCGGGACGGGGACCGCTTCGACCGGCGCGACAACCGACGTGATGACCGGCCGCGCCGGGACGACCGGCGTGATGACCGGCCGGGCCGGGACGACCGACGTGATGACCGGCCGCGTCATGATGACCGGGAGCGCGGTGAGGTCCGGGAGGACTCCGAGCAGCAGGTGGACGAGGCTGCTGAGGCGAAGAAGGCTGCGCCGGAGCTGCCCGAGGGGCTGGACCCCAAGGACCTCGACCCCGAGGTGCGTCGCGAGCTGCTCTCGGTGCCCAAGGGCCTGGCGGACTTGGTCGCGCTGCACCTCATCGCGGCCGGTCAGCTGGTCGACACGGACGCGGAGAAGGCGCTCGAGCACGCCCGCTACGCCCGGCTGAAGGCTTCCCGACTTGCGTCGGTGCGCGAGGCCAACGGCCTCGCCGCGTACCTGGCGGGTGAGTGGAGCGAGGCGCTGTCCGAGCTGCGCGCGGCTCGTCGCATGGCGGGTGGCCCCGGCCACCTCGCGATGATGGCGGACTGCGAGCGTGCGCTGGGCCGCCCCGAGCGCGCGGTCGAGCTCGCCCGCAGCCAGGAGGCGACTCAGCTCGAGCAGGAGGACGCCGTCGAGCTGCGCATCGTGGCCGCCGGCGCGCGTCGCGACCTCGGTGAGGTCGAGGCCTCCATCGTGAGCCTGCAGACCGCTGAGCTCGACCCGCAGCGGCAGGACCCGTGGAGCGCGCGGCTGTTCTACGCCTACGCCGACAACCTGTTGGCGGCCGGCCGTGAGCGCGACGCCTTCACCTGGTTCGTGCACGCGGCGCACGCCGATGACGACGAGGAGACCGACGCTCCGGAGCGCCTGGAGGAGCTGGCCGAGAAGATCGGCGGCCCCGACGTGGTCGAGGAGCTCGTGACCGAGGCCGAGGCCGCGGCCGGGATCTCCGACGCGGACGACGACGAGTTCGACGACGCGGACGAGTCCGAAGACGACAGTGCCGACGAGGACACCTCGGACGGCGAAACCTCGGACGAGGACGGGGAGAACACGGACGAGTCGGCAGCTGACAAGACTGACGCCGTTGAACCCAAGAAGGACGCCGAAGAGGGCGCGCGAGCGCAGTGAGCGGGACGCTGCTCGACGGCCACGACGTCGTGCTGTTCGACCTGGACGGCACGGTTTACCGCGGCGGTGAACTGGTTCCCGGTGCCCTTGAGGCAGTTCGGGAAGTGCACCGCCGCGGTGTCGCGGTCCGCTACGTCACCAACAACGCGTCCAAGCCGGACCAGGCGGTCGCCGATCACCTCACCGGTCTCGGACTGCCCGCGGAGCGGGCCGAGGTGAGCACCAGCGCCCAGGCCGGTGCCGCGGTGCTGGCCGAGAAGTTGCCCGCTGGTTCGCGGGTGCTGGTGGTCGGTTCCGCCGCATTGGTGTCCGAAGTGGACAACGCTGGTCTGGTGCCGGTGTCGGACTTCGCCGACGATCCGGTCGCGGTGGTGCAGGGGCTGTCCACCGACATCGCCTACCGGGACCTCGCGGAGGCCTGCTTGGCGATCCGGGCCGGGGCGCTGTGGGTCGCGAGCAACGGTGACCGGACGCTGCCGACCGAACGCGGTCTGACGCCGGGCAACGGTTCGCTGGTCGCGCTGCTGTGCGCGGCGACCGACCAGGAGCCGCTGGTGGCCGGCAAGCCGGAGCGCCCGCTGCTGGATCGCGCTGTCTCGTCGGCGCAAGCGGAGTCGCCACTGATGGTCGGCGACCGGTTGGACACCGACATCGCGGGCGCGGTCAACGCCGGAATGCCATCGCTGATGGTCCTGACCGGGGTCAACACCCCGGCGGATCTGCTCGGCACTTCGCCGGAGATGCGTCCCGACTACGTCGCCGCCGATCTGCACGGGCTGTTGCAGGACCCCGCTGAGGTAGCGATCTCGGCGCAGGACGGGTGGCAGGTCCGGGTCGACGACGACGGGCTGGAGCTGGCTGGATCCGGTCAGCAGCCCGATGCCCTCGTCGCGTTGCGGGCGCTGTGCTCGACGTGGTGGGCCGCTTCCTCCGGTCCAGTGGCGGTGCGCGGCGCGGACGAGCACGCGAAGGCCGCCTTGCGAGAGCTGGGCTTGGCCTGAGCGGTGGACGTCGCGTGTCTCTGTCGGGGCGTTCGGATAGCGTGGGGACGTCGCCGCACAGCGGTCGCGGCGTGATCGAGGGGAGCAGGAGCGGATGACCTCTCCGGGGCAGATGCCGAATCCCGCGATGCTGGCGCGCTCGTCCGACGACGGCCAGTCGGCGATCGACGCCATCGGGACGGCGGTCGCCGCGCTCGACGAGGTGTCGGAGACGCCCGTCGCCGAGCACGTCGAACGCTTCGAGGCGGTGCACGCCGCGCTCACCGAGGCCCTGTCGAAGGCCGACCACCTCCTCTCCGGAACGACTGCACACAGGAGCTGACGCAGTGCCACGCAGGGCGCGGTTGGATGCCGAACTGGTTCGACGCGGGCTGGCGCGGTCCCGCGAGCACGCCTCCGAACTCGTCGACGCGGGTCGGGTGACCGTGCGTGGGATGGTGGCGCGCAAGTCCGCCACCGCTGTTGAGACCGACGCGCCGGTGGTGGTCACCGAGGACAAGGACGACCCGGGTTGGGCGTCGCGCGGCGCGCACAAGCTGTTGGGTGCGCTGGAAGCTTTCGAGCCCGAGGGGCTGACCGTCGCCGGGCGGCGGTGCTTGGATGCGGGCGCATCGACCGGTGGGTTCACCGATGTGCTGCTGCGGCGCGAGGCGCGCGAGGTGGTGGCCGCCGACGTCGGTTACGGCCAGCTGGTCTGGAAGTTGCAGACCGACGAGCGGGTGCACATCCACGACCGCACCAACGTCCGCTCGCTCACCCCGGAGCTCATCGGCGGGCCGGTCGACTTGGTGGTGGCCGACCTGTCGTTCATCTCGTTGAAGCTGGTGCTCCCGGCGCTGGCGGCTTGTGCGACCGCGGACGCCGATCTGGTGCCGATGGTCAAGCCGCAGTTCGAGGTCGGCAAGCAGCGGCTGGGCTCGGGCGGGGTCGTGCGCGATCCGGAGCTGCGGGCCGAAGCGGTGCTGGAGGTCGTGCAGGTCGCCGCTGAGAACGGTCTGGGGCTGCGCGGTGTGGTCGCCAGTCCGCTGCCGGGTCCGTCCGGCAACGTCGAGTACTTCCTGTGGTTGCGGCCGGGGGAGAAGACTGACGTGGAGGCCGCGGAAGCGCTGATCGCTGAAGCAGTTCGGCAGGGACCGCAGACCGCGGTGAAGAACTCGCACCGGTGAAGGAGTGGGAGTTGACCCGAGAGGTGCTGCTGGTGGTGCACACCGGCAGGCAGCACAACTTGCGCACCGCCGAGAAGGTCGCCGGGCAGCTGATCGGCGCCGGACTGCGGGTGCGAGCGCTGGCGGAGGAAGCGCCTGAGCTCAGCGCCGACTGCTACAGCAGGGTCGTGGCGCCCGGGCCGGAGGCGGCTGCGGGTACCGAGCTGGTGCTGGTGCTCGGTGGCGACGGCACCTTGCTGCGCGCGGCGGAGTTGGCGCGGATGGCCGATGTTCCGGTGTTCGGCGTGAACCTGGGCCGGGTCGGATTCCTGGCCGGTGCTGATTCCGATGCGCTGGACGAGGCGTTGACCGCTGTGGTCGAGGGCCGGTACCACGTCGAGGAGCGGATGACGGTCGAGGTCACCGCGAAGCTGGACGGCCAGGTCCTGGCCCACACCTGGGCGCTCAACGAGGCCAGCGTGGAGAAGAGCAGCCGGGAGCGGATCCTCGACGTCGTCGTGGAGGTCGACGGCCACCCGGTGTCGGCGTTCGGCTGCGACGGGGTGCTGTGCTCGACGCCGACCGGATCCACGGCGTACGCGTTCTCCGCCGGGGGACCGGTGGTGTGGCCGGAGGTTCAGGCGCTGCTGGTCGTGCCGAGCAACGCGCACGCGCTGTTCGCCCGGCCGCTGGTGGTGTCGCGGGAGTCGCTGGTGGCGGTGGAGATCGACCAGCACGGCCACCACGCGGTGCTCAGCTGCGACGGGCAGCGGCACTTCGACCTGCCGCCGGGGGCGCGGGTCGAGGTCGTGGCGGGGAGCAGCCCGCTGCGCCTAGTGCGGCTGCACGACACCGCTTTCACCGATCGCCTGGTGCACAAGTTCGAGCTGCCGGTGCAGGGTTGGCGGGGACCGGCCTCGCGCTGAACCGTCCTGGGCTCAACTGGCCGGGCTGGCCTGCGCTGGGACGAGTTGGGCATTTCGTTATTCCCAGCGGGGCATCGTCGGTCCGAGCGTGCCAGTAGGGTGCTTGATGTGTTGGCGGAGATGCGCATCCAGGGACTGGGCGTCATCGACGACGCCACGCTCGCACTGCACCAGGGGTTGACCGTGGTCACCGGTGAGACCGGGGCCGGCAAGACGATGGTGGTCACCGGGCTGCACCTGCTCGGCGGCGGTCGAGCCGATGCCTCCCGGGTCCGCTCCGGTGCGCGGCGTGCTGTCGTGGAGGGCCGGTTCCAGACCACGACCGACTCACCAGCGGCGAAGGTCGCTTCCGACGCCGGGGCCGAACCCGATGACGACGGAAGCTTGATCGCCGTCCGCACGGTCGCCGCCGATGGTCGTTCCCGCGCCCACCTCGGGGGACGCTCGGTTCCGAACGCCTTGCTGTCCGAGCTGGCCGAGCAGGTGCTGGCGGTGCACGGGCAGAACGACCAGCTGCGGTTGCTGCGGCCCGGCGAGCAGCGCGCGGTGCTCGACCGCTTCGCCGGGGAACCGGTGCTGCAGGTGCTCGCGAATTACCAGCGGGTGCGCGCCGATTGGGCGGAAGCGGTGCGGGAGCTGACCGAACGCACCGAGCGATCCCGGGAACTGGCGCGGGAAGCGGACCTGCTGCGGCACGGGCTGGGTGAGATCGAGGCGGTCGCACCGGAGCCGGGCGAGGACGTCGCCTTGGTGGACGAGGCTCGGCGGTTGGCCGATGTGGACCAGCTGCGGGAGACCGCCGCGGGTGCCCAGCTGGCGCTGACCGGTGCGGCGGATGGTGATCCGGACGCGCCCGGTGCGATCGGGTTGATCGGGGAGGCGCGGCGGCGCTTGTCCGCTGCTGAGGATCCCGCGCTGCGCGAGCTTGAGTCGCGGGTGGGCGAAGCCGTGGCGGTGCTCGCGGACGTCGGCGGTGAGCTCGGCAGCTACCTGGACCGACTGGACGCCGATCCGGCGCGCCTGGAGCAGGTGCTGGCGCGGCAGTCCGAGCTCAAGCAGCTGACGAAGAAGTACGCGGCGGACGTAGACGGTGTGCTGGAGTGGGCGGAGGACGCCCGCACCCGACTGTCCGGAATGGACACTTCCGAGGAAGCGCTGGCCGCGTTGGCCGCGCGCCGCGACGAACTCGCCGTCGACCTGGCCGAGTTCGCCGTCGAGCTCACCGAAGCGCGGCAGGAGGCCGCGGTCGGGCTCTCGGCTGCGGTGTCCGAGGAGCTGGACGGCTTGGCCATGGCGCAGGCGCGGCTCGAGGTCGTGGTGCAGCCGAAGTCGGCCGAGGCCGGCGATCCGAACGCGCTGCAGGTGCAGGGCAAGAGCGTGCACGCGGGACCGGAGGGCGTGGACGAGGTCGAACTCCAGCTGATCGCGCACTCCGGCGCGCCGGCGCTGCCGATTCACAAGGGCGCTTCTGGTGGTGAGCTGTCGCGGGTGATGCTGGCGCTGGAGGTCGTGCTGGCCGACGCCGACACCGTGCCCACACTGGTCTTCGACGAGGTCGACGCCGGGGTCGGCGGACGCGCGGCGGTGGAGATCGGGCGGCGGTTGGCCCGGTTGGCGCGCACCCACCAGGTCGTGGTCGTCACGCACCTGCCGCAGGTCGCCGCTTACGCCGACCGGCACCTGGTGGTGGACAAGGGAAGTGCCGACGGCGGTCTGACCCGCAGCGACGTGCGGGTGGTGGCCGACGAGCGGCGGGTGGTCGAGCTGGCGCGGATGCTGGCCGGGATGGACTCCACCGAGACCGGTCGTGCGCACGCCGAGGAGCTGCTGAACACCGCCACCGCGTACAAGTTGGCCCAGGAGCGCTTCCGGCGGAAGAAGCCGGTCAAGAAGAAGGCGGAGAGCGCGAAGTAGGCGGAAAACCGACCGCAT
The DNA here is from genome assembly GCF_053593195.1 of Saccharopolyspora sp. NPDC002376. Classification (NCBI taxonomy): domain Bacteria; kingdom Bacillati; phylum Actinomycetota; class Actinomycetes; order Pseudonocardiales; family Pseudonocardiaceae; genus Saccharopolyspora; species Saccharopolyspora sp. NPDC002376. The sequence goes on along the minus strand of NZ_JBSFBZ010000029.1, from coordinate 86,287 downwards.
TTCCCGCTGCGCTATTTGGCCGAACATTTTCTGCTCCATGCGGACCAGGGGTCTCGGCGTGGCGGACCGACATCAGGTGATCGATTTGTCACCATCGGTGCATGAAACTCAGCGGTCTGCTTGCTCGCCAGCAGGGCAACCTGCCCGGCCTGGTCGGGGTCGCCCGGATCGAGCGCCGCTCGGACGACGTGCTGCGCCGGGTGCGCACCGGCGACATCGCGGTGATCGACCACGCCGACCTGGACCGGCGCACGGCGGAAGCGCTGGTCTCGGCCGGTGTGGTCGGGGTGGTCAACGCCGTGCCGTCGATCTCCGGGCGTTACCCGAACCTCGGGCCCGAGGTGCTGCTGTCGGCCGGGATCGTGCTGGTCGACGGCGTCGGTGCCGAGCTCGCGCACCGGATCAAGGACGGCACGAAGATCCGGCTGCACGAGGGCGGGGTGTTCGTCGGCGAGCGGGAGGTCGGCCGTGGGACGGCGCAGGACGCCGACTCGGTCGCCGATCTGCTCATCGAGGCCAAGGCCGGGATGTCGGCGCAGCTGGAGGCGTTCTCCGCGAACACCATCGAGTTCCTGCGCCGGGAGCGGACGCTCATCTTGGACGGCATCGGCGTGCCGGAGCTGAGCATGTCGCTGGAGGGCCGGCAGGTCCTCGTGCTGGCGCCGGGCTACGGCCACGCCGACGACCTCAAGCGGCTGCGCAAGTACATCCGCGAGTACCGGCCGGTGCTGATCGGCGTTGAGTCCGGGGCGGACGTGCTGCGCGAGGCCGGGCACAAGCCGGACATCATTGTGGGCGATCCAGACAACATCAGCACCGACACCCTCAAGTGCGGTGCCGAACTGGTGATCCCCGCCCACTTGGACGGGCACGCGCCCGGGCTGGAGCGCATCCAGGACCTCGGCATCGGCGCGGTGACGTTCCCGGCCTCCGGCAACCCGGAGGACCTGGCGCTGCTGCTGGCCGACGCGCACAAGGCGAGCCTGGTGGTCACGGTCGGCTTCCACGCGACGCTGGGCGAGTTCCTGGACAGCGGACGCTCCGGTTCCAACCCGTCGACCTTCCTGACCCGGCTGCGGATCGGCAGCAAGATCATCGACGGTCGGGCGGTGGCCACCCTGCGGCGCAGCCGGACGCCGACCAGCGCCGTCGTGCTGATGATCGTCGCAGTGCTGCTGGTGGCAGTCGTGGCGCTGCTGGTCTCCGGTCTGGGCACCGCATTCATGAACGTGGTCGCCGACACCGGCGGCCAGGTGGCGGCATACTTCAAGGGGCTTTTCACGTGATCTCGATGCGGTATCACATCGTGTCGATCGCCGCGGTCTTCCTCGCGCTGGCGGTCGGTGTGGTGCTCGGTTCTACCTCGATGAGCGACCGGCTGCTGGCCGGGGTCGGCAACGAGCGGGACTCGTTGCAGGAGCAGGTCCAGCAGCTCAACGCCGAGCGCACCGACCTCAAGGCGCAGGTCGCGTCCTCCGAGCAGTTCAACTTCGCGGTGGGGCCGATGGCCGTGCAGGGGCAGCTGGCGCAGCGCAGCGTCGTGCTCATCAGCTCGGCGGACGTGCCCGACCGGCAGCGGGAGGCGGTGTCGCGGCTGCTGCGCGACGCGGGCGCGGACCTGACCGGCGACGTGCGCCTGGGCGAGGGGTTCGCCGACCCGGACCGGGCCGACCAGCTGCGCAGCGTGGTCGCCGAGCTGCTGCCCGCCGGGGTTCAGCTGCCCACGGCGGCCGACCCGGGCACCCTGGCCGGCGGCCTGATCGGTCCGCTGTCCCTGCTCAACCCGCAGACCGGGCAGCCGCAGACCGGTGACCCGGAGCGGGCGGCAGCGTTCTCCGGGCTGGCCGACGGCGGCTTCGCCACGGCATCGCCGGGGTTGCGGCCCGCGCAGCTGGCGGTGGTGCTGACCGGTGGTCGCACCGAGGGCGACAGCGCCGGGGACAAGGCGGCGACGCTGGCCCGGTTCGCCACCCAGATCGACCGCGCCGGGCAGGGCGCGGTGCTGGCCGGTGAGCTCGGATCGGCCGACGGCACCGGGCCGGTCGGCGTGGTGCGGGCCGACCCGGCGATCGCATCGAACCTGTCCACCGTGGACAACGCCGACAGCGCCTCGGGCCGGGTGGCGGTCGTGATGGCACTGCGCGAGCAGGCCGACCGGCAGGCGGGCCACTACGGAGTGGCGAGCAGCGCACAAGGGCCGGTGCCGAGCACGCGCGGCTGAGTGGATCGGAGATCATCCGCCCGGATGGCGGTTGACCAGGACCTCCGGCACTGGATCAGCAGTGGGGGTCACGGTGTGCGGCTCGGCTGACGTGCGTTAGGCTGGAATTCCGTGGGAGCGACGGATCCAGCCGTCCTGCCAGTGCAGAAATCCAGCCAGGGGACGGCTTGACCACGGGGAGCATTTGTTGGCGCCGCAAGCACGCACGATCAAGCACGTGTTCGTCACGGGGGGCGTTGCCTCCTCGTTGGGTAAGGGGCTCACGGCGTCCAGCCTGGGCGAACTGCTGACCTCCCGCGGCCTGCGGGTGACGATGCAGAAGCTCGACCCCTACCTGAACGTCGATCCGGGAACGATGAACCCGTTCCAGCACGGCGAGGTGTTCGTCACAGAGGACGGTGCGGAGACCGACCTCGACATCGGGCACTACGAGCGGTTCCTGGACCGCGACCTGACCCGCAACGCCAACGTGACGACCGGCCAGGTGTACTCCGCGGTCATCGCCAAGGAGCGCCGCGGTGAGTACCTGGGCGACACGGTTCAGGTCATCCCGCACATCACCGACCAGATCAAGGCGCGAATCCGCGCGATGGCCGAGCCCGACGAGGACGGCCGCACCCCCGACGTGGTGATCACCGAGGTCGGCGGCACCGTCGGCGACATCGAGTCGCTGCCGTTCCTGGAGGCCTGCCGCCAGGTGCGCCATGACGTCGGTCGGGACAACTGCTTCTTCCTGCACGTCTCGCTGGTGCCGTTCCTGGCTCCGTCGGGCGAGCTGAAGACCAAGCCGACCCAGCACTCGGTGGCCGCGCTGCGCAACATCGGCATCCAGCCCGACGCGCTGGTGTGCCGCTCCGACCGGGACCTGCCGGAGGACCTCAAGCGCAAGATCGCGCTGATGTGCGATGTCGACACCGACGGCGTGGTGGCCTGCCCGGACGCGCCGTCGATCTACGACATCCCGCGCGTGCTGCACCGCGAGGGCCTGGACGCCTACATGGTGCGGCGGCTCGGCCTGCCGTTCCGCGACGTGGACTGGTCGGTGTGGGGCGACCTGCTGGACCGGGTGCACAACCCGTCCGAGAAGGTGCGCATCGCGCTGGTCGGCAAGTACGTCGACCTGCCCGACGCCTACCTGTCGGTGACCGAGGCGCTGCGCGCCGGTGGTTTCGCGCACCGCGCCAAGGTGGAGATCACCTGGGTCGCTTCGGACACCTGCGAGACCGACGCGGGTGCCGCGCAGGCGCTGTCCGGCATGGACGGCGTGATGATCCCCGGTGGCTTCGGCGTGCGTGGCATCGAGGGCAAGCTCGGCGCCATCCGCTACGCCCGCACCCACAGCATCCCCGCGCTCGGGTTGTGCCTGGGCCTGCAGTGCATGGTGATCGAGGCGGCGCGGTCGCTGGCCGGGCTGGAGCAGGCCAACTCCGCGGAGTTCGAGGAGTCCTGCAAGCACCCGGTGATCAGCACCATGGCCGACCAGACCGACGTGGTCTCCGGTGACCGGGACATGGGCGGCACCATGCGCCTGGGCTCCTACCCGGCGAAGCTGCGCACCGACTCGATCGTGGCCGAGGCCTACGGTTCGACCGAGGTGGATGAGCGGCACCGCCACCGCTACGAGGTGAACAACGCCTACCGCGACCGGCTGAGCAAGGCCGGCCTGGTGTTCTCCGGCACCTCGCCGGATGGTCGACTGGTGGAGTTCGTGGAGCTGGCGCGCGAGGAGCACCCGTTCTTCGTGGGTACCCAGGCGCACCCGGAGCTCAAGAGCCGCCCGACGCGTCCGCACCCGCTGTTCGCCGCGTTCGTCAAAGCCGCGCTGGACTACCGCGCCGCCGAGCGGCTGCCGGTCGAGCTCGAGCCGGTCGAAGAGCCCGCGCCGAGCGCGTGACCCGCTGACTGTCGAGGCGCCGCCTGGTCGTGTCCGAACCAGGCGGCGCCTTGGTGTTCGCGCAATGCGTTGTCCTCGACGTTCGCCGGGTTGTGCTGGTCGGATCTAGGGTGGGCGGGTGGACATGACGGGAAGCGGTGTTGCGCGCACCAACGGCGAGCACGAGTTCACCACTCTGGCCAGCGAGGACGTCTACATCGGCAAGATCCTCGCGTTGCGGGCCGACGAAGTCGGGATGCCCGGTGGTGGGCATGCGCGGCGCGAGGTCGTCGAGCACCTCGGTGCGGTGGCCGTGGTCGCGATCGACGAGCAGGACCAGGTGGTGCTGCTGCGCCAGTACCGCTACCCGGTGGGGCGGCGGCTTTGGGAACTGCCCGCGGGATTGCTGGACGTCGCCGGGGAGGACCCGGTGCGGACCGCGCAGCGGGAGCTGGTCGAAGAGGCCGGGCTCGCCGCGGCGAACTGGTCGGTCCTGGTGGACGTCGTGTCCTCGCCCGGTTTCACCGACGAGAGCATCCGGATCTTCCTGGCCACCGGTCTGTCCGATGTGGACCGACCGGAGGCGGTGGGGGATGAGGAGGCCGATCTGGTCATCCGGCGCGTGCCGTTCGTCGAGGCGGTGGACATGGTGCTGGCCGGGGAGATCGTGAACGCCCCCGCGGTGTCGGGGCTGCTCGCCGCCCGAGCGGTGCGCGACGGTGCTCGTCCGGCCCGGCCCGTCGACGCCGAGTGGGCGGACCGGCCGCAGCGGTTCCGCCGACGGCTGTCCCGGTGAAGGGGCTGGGGTGAAAGGGCTCGAAGAACTGCCGTCCGAGCTGCGCGAAGCGATCGGCGGCTACCTCGACCACCTCGCGGTGGAGCGCGGTACCGCGCGCAGCACGCTGGACTCCTACGCCCGGGATCTGCGCCGGTACGGCGAATTCCTGGTCGGCACGGGGATCTCCGGGCTCACCGAAGTGCGCGCCCAGCACCTCTCGGACTTCCTGGCCGAACTCCGGGAAGGCACCGAGGAACGGCCGCCGCTCGCCTCGTCGTCGGCGGCGCGGGCTCTGGTCGCGGCGCGCGGGCTGCACAAGTTCGCGCACGCCGAGGGAAAGCTCGCGGTCGACGTGGCGCGCGAGGTCGCGCCGCCGAGCTTGCCGAAGCGGTTGCCGAAAGCGCTGTCCATCGGCGACGTAGGGACGCTGCTCGAGCACGCCGGGGGAGACGACGCCAAAGGGCTGCGGGACCGGGCGCTGCTGGAACTGCTGTACTCGACCGGCGCGCGGATCTCCGAAGCCGTCGGCCTGGACCTCGACGACGTCGACCGCACCGACCGGACCGTTCGGCTCGACGGCAAGGGGGGTCGCCAGCGGCTGGTGCCGATCGGTCGTCCCGCGCTGGAAGCGCTCGACGCCTACCTGGTGCGCGCGCGGCCCGCGTTGGTGGCACGGGGGCGGGGGAGTGCGGCGATCTTCGTGAACTCGCGCGGTGGCAGGCTTTCTCGGCAGAGCGCGTGGAACGCGTTGAAGACCGCGGCGAAACGCGCCGGGGTCGCCGGTGATGTTTCTCCGCACGTGCTGCGGCATTCCTTTGCCACGCACCTGATGGAAGGCGGCGCGGACGTCCGAGTGGTGCAGGAACTGCTCGGCCACGCCTCCGTGACGACGACCCAGGTCTACACGCTGGTCACCGTGAACGCGCTGCGCGAGGTCTACGCGACGGCCCACCCCCGCGCACACGCTTCGGGGTGAGTTGAGCGCGCTGCGCATGCGGCGCGGGCGCATTGGCGGTAGACGTTGATCACACGGAGATCACAAAGAACTTCGGACACCTCGGCGGGGCACGTTGCCGCTGGTCGTGAATGCCACTTAGGCTGCCGTTGATCGCCACCGGTACAAAAGGAGTCTGATCGCCATGTCGCTACCGCAGCCCGCCGCCGACGGGCGGTCCCGGGGCGCGGTCGACCTGAGCATCGCCCCCGAGACGACGGGCCACGCGGAAGGTGCTGGTCTGGCGCCGAATTCCCGCGATATCGGTCCCACCGGTCGACCGCTCCGGCGCATCCCGGAACCGCCGCTGCTGGACCGGCACGGTCCCGCCGCCGTGCTTGCGATGTGCAACCAGAAGGGCGGGGTGGGCAAGACCACATCGACCATCAATCTCGGCGCATCACTGGCGGAGTACGGACGCCGGGTGCTGCTGGTGGACTTCGATCCGCAGGGCGCGCTCTCGGTCGGCCTCGGGGTCCAGCCCCACCAGCTGGATCAGACGATCTACAACGTGATCATGGAGCGCTCGGTCAACGTCCAGGACGTGGTGCGCCGGACCACCGTCGAGGGCATGGACCTGCTGCCCAGCAACATCGACCTGTCCGCGGCCGAGGTGCAGCTGGTCGCCGAGGTCGGCCGGGAGCAGACCCTGCACCGGGTGCTCCGCCCCGCGCTGGCCGACTACGACTACATCCTGGTGGACTGCCAGCCGTCGCTGGGCCTGCTGACGGTCAACGCGCTGGCCGCCGCCGACGGCGTGATCATCCCGCTGGAGTGCGAGTTCTTCAGCCTGCGCGGGGTGGCGCTGCTGATCGACACCATCGAGAAGGTGCGGGAGCGGCTGAATCCGAAGCTGGAGATCAGCGGAATACTGGCCACCATGTTCGACCCGCGCACGCTGCACTCCCGCGAGGTCATGGCGCGCGTGGTGGAGGCGTTCGGCGACGTCGTGTTCGACGCGGTGATCAACCGCACGGTCCGGTTCCCGGAGACCACGGTCGCGGGGGAGCCGATCACCAGGTGGGCGCCGCGCTCGGCGGGGGCCCAGGCCTACCGGGCGCTGGCCCGCGAGGTGATCGCCAGATGACTCGGCGGGCTGCCCTGCCCGGAGCCGCTGAACTGTTCCGTACTACTGTTCCTCGAACGGATCACGCCGACGCGCCGAAACCGGAACCGGCCGCACCTGCCCGTTCCGAGCGGTCCGGAACGGGTCGGCGCAAGCACGACGCGAAGATCACCGTGTACGTCTCCGACGAGGAGTTGCTGGGCTTGGAGCAGGCACGACTGGCATTGCGGGCCGACCACGGCATCGCCGTGGACCGGGGTCGAGTGGTGCGGGAAGCGGTTGCGCTGGTGCTGGCCGACCTCGACGAGCGGGGTGCTGATTCGGAGCTGGTCCGCCGCCTGCGGGAGTCCGGCGAGTGACCGAACCCGCTGCCGAGGAGGAGCAGGTACCCGGGGATTCCGGTAGCAGCGGCAAGTTCACCGTCCGCCTGGAGAACTTCGAAGGCCCCTTCGACCTGCTGCTGCAGCTGATCTCGCAGCACCAGCTGGACGTCACCGAGGTGGCGCTGCACAAGGTCACCGACGAGTTCATCGCCTACACCCGAGCGCTGGGCGATCAGTGGGACCTCGACGAGACCACCGAGTTCCTGCTGATCGCCGCGACCCTGCTCGACCTCAAAGCGGCCCGGCTGCTGCCCGCGGCCGACGTGGAGGACGAGGCCGACCTGGCGTTGCTGGAAGCCCGCGACCTGCTGTTCGCGCGGTTGCTGCAGTACCGCGCGTACAAGCAGGTAGCGGCGCTGTTCGGCGAGCTCGAAGCCGGGGCGCTGCGGTGCTACCCGCGCTCGGTGTCGTTGGAGGAGCGGTTCGAGAACTTGCTGCCGGAAGTGCGGATCGGGGTCGACGCGCAGCGGTTCGCCGAGGTCGCGGCCGCGGTGTTCCGGCCCAAGCCGCCGCCCACCGTGTCGCTGGACCACATCCACCAGCACGGGGTGTCGGTCCGCGAGCACGCGGCGCTGCTGCGAGTGCGGTTGGCGGAGAAGGGCAGCGCCACGTTCCCGGAGCTGACCTCGGACTGCGGGCACACCGTCGAAGTGGTGGCCAGGTTCTTGGCGCTGCTGGAGCTCTACCGCGAGAAGGTGCTGCGGTTCGAGCAGGAGACGCCGCTGGGCGAACTGGTCGTGCGGTGGGTCGGCGGCAGCCTCGACCAGGCGAAGGCCGACGCCGAGGTGCAGCGCGCCAATGCGGATGCCGACGAAGAGGAGTACGGGTGAGTAACCGGTGGCAACCCCGGTCCTGCTCAGCCGCACCTCAGGGGAACGTGACGCAAACCAGCCACAGGAAACCGCGAAACGCGAGATCGATCCCGAACGTAACCACCACTGTGAATCGCGGAGAGGCGGAACTGGATGAGCGACCCGGTGCCAACAACCCCAGACCTGCTCAGCCGCACCTCAGGGGAACGTGACGCAAACCAGCCACAGGAAACCGCGAAACGCGAGATTGATCCAGACACAAACAACACTGTGAATCGCGGAGAGGCGGAAACTGCGGAGACCTCGAGCGCGCCGGACCTGTCGTCCGATGCCGCGCTCGACGCCGCGCTGGAGGCGCTGCTGCTGGTGGTGGACGTTCCCGCCGGCGAGGAGCTGCTGGCCGACACCCTGGAGCAGCCGGTCCGGCGGATCCGCCAGGCGCTGCGGCGGCTGTCCGAGAGCTATGCCGAGGCCGAGCGCGGCATCGACCTGCGCCGCGTCGGCGACGGGTGGCGGTTCTACACGCGGGAGACCTACGCGCCCTACGTCGAGCGCTACCTGCTCGACGGGCAGCGCTCGAAGCTGACCCGCGCTGCGCTGGAGACGCTGGCGGTCATCGCCTACCGGCAGCCCGTGACCCGATCGCGGGTGGCGGCCGTACGGGGTGTGAACGTCGACGGCGTCATCCGTACCCTGGTGGGGCGCGGCCTTATCGAAGAGGCCGGGACCGACCCGGAGACGGGCGGCAACCTGTACTGCACGACGGAGCTGTTCCTGGAGCGGCTGGGCCTGTCGTCGCTGAAGGATCTGCCGCCGCTCGCCCCATTGCTGCCCGAAGTGGATTCGATCGATGACGTCTGAGAACCGCCCGTCCAACGCCGCCGAGGAAGGCGTGCGCCTGCAGAAAGTGCTGTCCCAGGCCGGGGTGGCCTCGCGGCGCGCGGCCGAGGAGATGATCGTCGAGGGGCGCATCGAGGTCGACGGCGAGGTCGTCATGGAGCTGGGCCGCCGCGTCGACCCGGCGACCGCGGTGATCCACGTCGACGGCAACCGGGTCATGGCCAACGACGACCTGACGCACCTGATGCTCAACAAGCCCAGCGGCATCCTGTGCACCATGTCCGACGACAAGGGGCGGCCGTGCATCGGTGACTACCTGCGCGAGAGCCAGGGCAAGCTGTTCCACGTCGGGCGGCTTGACCAGGACACCGAGGGCCTGCTGCTGATCACCAACGACGGCGAGCTGGCCAACCGGCTGATGCACCCGTCCTACAAGGTGCGCAAGACCTACATGGCCGAGGTCATCGGCCCGGTGCCGAAGGACCTGGGCCAGCAGCTGCGCAACGGCGTGGTGCTGGAGGACGGTCCGGTGAAGGTGGACCGGTTCAAGGTCGTCGACACCAACCAGAACCGCGCGCTGGTGGAGATCGTGCTGCACGAGGGCCGCAAGCACATCGTGCGCCGACTGCTCAAGCACGTCGGTCACCCGGTGCAGCGCCTGGTGCGCACCCGGATCGGCGATGTCCGCCTGACCACCGAGCGCCCGGGCGCGATCCGCCCGCTCAACCGCCAGGAAGTCGGCTCGCTGTACCGGATCGTCGGTATGTGATTCGCGCAAGGCAAGAGGCCGCCGATCTCCTGGGAGATCGGCGGCCTCGATGCTTTTTTCAGGCTTTGGGGGCGGCGGGGGGCTTGACGAACAGGCGGGCCACCGGCTCCACCACTCGGGCCGCGACTGGGCCGAGGATCGCCATCAGCAACACGTAGGCCGTGGCCAGCGCGGCCAGTTCACCGGACACCGCGCCCGAGGCCACCGCGAGTCCGGCGATGACGATGGAGAACTCACCGCGTGCCACCAGCGCGGCACCGGCTCGGGCTCGACCCATCCGGCCCACGCCCTGCATTCGCGAGGCGATCCAGCCGGTGAGGATCTTCGTCGCCGCGGTGATCATCGCGAGCACCAGCGCCACCGGCAGCACCGGCGGGATCTCGGAGGGGTCGGTGTTCAACCCGAACACCACGAAGAACAGCGCGGCGAACAGGTCGCGCAGCGGCTCCAGCACCCGGGTGGCGTTCGCCGCGGTCGAACCGGAGATCGCGATGCCCAGCAGGAACGAGCCGACGGCGGCCGAGACCTGCAGCTCGGAGGCGATGCCGGCGACCAGCAGGGCCGAGCCCAGCAGCCGCAGCAGGAAGACCTCGGGGTCCGGGCTATCGATCAGCGCCGAGACGTACTTGCCGAACTTCAGCGCGATCACCAGCACCAGGGTGATCACCACCAGCGACACCCCGACCGCGGTGAGCCCGCCGAGGAAGCTGACGCCGGCCAGCAGGGCGGTCAGGATCGGCAGGTAGACGGCCATCGCCAGGTCTTCGAAGACCAGGATCGACAGGATCACCGGGGTTTCCCGGTTACCGAGCCGACCCAGGTCTCCGAGGACCTTCGCGACGATGCCGGACGACGAGATGTAGGTGACACCGGCCATGGTCAGCGCGCCGATCGGGCCCCAGCCCAGCATCAGCGCGACCACCGCGCCGGGAATCGCGTTGAGCGCGATGTCGATCAGGCCCGCTAACCACGAGCGGCGCAGCCCGGTGACCAGTTCGCCCGCGGAGTACTCCAAACCCAGCAGCAGCAGCAGGAGAACCACGCCGATCTCGGCGGCCAGGTGGGTGAACGGTTCTATGCCGTGGAGCGGGATCAGCCCACCTGTGCCGAACGCGAGTCCGCCCAGCAGGTAAAGCGGGATCGGGGAAACCCCGATTTTCCAGGCGAGCCTGCCGAGCACGCCGAGACCGAAGAAAACCGCGCCGAGCTCGATCAACGAGATCGCCGTGTCGTGCACCGTGGTGTTTCCTCTCGCGTGTACTGCGTATGGAGTTGTTCTGTGGGATCAGCACGCGAGGAGCGCCGTTGGCCACGCGTGTCCCGGTCGGTGACCGGGAAGGGGGAGAAGGGCTGGGATTAGCCCTTTTCCAGGATTCCGCTGGCTGCCTTCAGGCCCGTGCTGGTGCCCACGACGACCACCAGGTCGCCGCCGGCGAACTCGAAGTCCGGGCGGGGCGAGGCGTGCACGGTGCCGTCGCGGACCACCGCGACGATCGACACCGACGTGCGGGTGCGCATCTCGGTGTCACCGAGGCTGCGGCCGTCGTAGGGCGAACCCGGTGCGAGCGGCAACTGCCAGGTGGTGACCCCGGTGACCTCGCGCTGCTGGTCGGTGAGCTTCGCGACCAGCTGCGGAGCGCCCAGCAGGTTCGCCAGTGCGCTGGTCTCGGCGGTGGTCAGGTCGACCGAGGCGGCGACCTTGTCCGGGTCTTCGTGGTCGGAGACGATCAGCTCGAACCGGCCGTCCCGGTAGGTGATCACACCGATGCGGTGGCCGGAGCGGGTGGTGAAGTCCTGCTGCGTGCCGAGTCCCGGCAGCGGAGTCACTGTTACGTCCACCCATGCACCATATTCGGTGATCCATCCGTTTCGTCCGGCACTTCGGGTGGATCGGGATGCGATTGGGACCCGCAGCCGGGGACCAGGCAGAATGGACGGTTGGTCCGGCCGCTGGCCGGGTGCGGCGACGAGCAGGAGGAAAGAGCACGTGGCACACGCCAAGCTCCGCGGTGTGGTGGCCCTCGACGGTCCGTCGGGCACCGGCAAGTCGACGGTGTCGCGCAAGTTGGCGTCGGCGCTGGGGGCGATCTACCTCGACACCGGTGCGATGTACCGCGCCGTGACGCTGGCCGTGCTGCGCGCGCAGGTCGAGCCGTCGGACGCGGCCGAGATCGTGCGGGTGGCGCGCGCGGCGGAGCTGACCATGGGCACCGACCCGGAGCGGCCCTCGGTGCTGCTCGACGGCCAGGACGTCGGCCAGGAGATTCGCGGCCCGGAGGTGACCGGCGCGGTGTCCGCGGTGTCGGCGGTCGCCGAGGTGCGGGACCAGCTGGTCGCGCTGCAGCGCGAGCTGATCGGCGAAGCGCTGTCCGAGCCCGGCGGCATCGTGGTCGAAGGCCGCGACATCGGCACCGTCGTGGTGCCCGATGCCGGTCTGAAGGTCTACCTGACGGCTTCCTCGGCAGCCCGCGCTCAGCGGCGCACCGCCCAGGACGTCTCCGAGGGCCGGACCGGGGACCTGGACCGCACGCACGCCGACGTTCAGCGGCGGGACGCGTTGGACTCCGGGCGCAAGGTGGCGCCGCTGCGCAAGGCCGACGACGCGCTGGAACTGGACACCACCGAACTGGACGTGGCGGGCGTGCTCGAGCAGCTGCACAAGCATGTCGAGAGCCGCGGCCTGCTGACCGACGGGGGACCAGGAGCATGAGGGATCAGACCCTGCCCGAGGACGCCTCGCCCCGGATGCACCGGTTCGGCCAGTGGATCTCGCGGCGGATCGTGCGGCTGCCCTTCCGAGTGCACATCCACGGGGCCGAGCGGATCCCGCGCACCGGCCCGGTGGTGATGGTGGCCAACCACAGCTCGCTGCTGGACGGGCCGCTGCTGATCGGAATGCTGCCGCGCAACGCGGTGTTCCTGATCAAGCAAGAGATGTTCAAGGGCCCGCTGGGCTGGTTCCTGCGCCAGATCGGGCAGATCGGGGTGCGGCGCGGTGAAGCCGACCGCACACCGCTGCTGACCGCGGTGCGGATCCTCAAGGCTGGCGGGCTGGTCGGGGTGTTCCCCGAAGGCACCCGCGGGTCCGGTGACGTGGAGAACGCGCAGCACGGCGCGGCCTGGTTGGCGCGGGCCTCCGGTGCCCAGGTGCTGCCGATCGCCGTCCGGGGCACGCGACGTCCGGAAGGGCGGGGCCGTAGGCTTCTGCCCAGGATCGACGTGCTGTTCGGCGAACCGATCGCGCTGCCCGCTGGCAAGGGCCGCACCGGCCTGGTCTTGGCGACCGAAGCGGTGCGCAACGAACTGGTCGAGCTGATCGCCGAACTGGACCGGCTGGTCGCCGACCACCGCGAAGACGATGTGAGAGGGAAACGAGCGTGACCGACGAGTCGCTGGAAGGCCTGGACGGCACGTGGTCCGACGAGACCGAGTGGGCCGAGTTCGACGGGGTCGTCGGCCCAGAGGACGCCGCGCCGCCGGTTCCGCAACCGGTGCTGGCCGTGGTCGGCCGCCCCAACGTGGGCAAGTCCACGCTGGTCAACCGGTTGCTGGGTCGTCGTGAGGCCGTCGTGCAGGACACCCCCGGAGTGACCCGGGACCGGGTGGCCTACGACGCGCTGTGGAACGGCCGCCGGTTCACGGTGGTCGACACAGGCGGCTGGGAGCCCGACGCGAAGGGAATGATGGCCTCCGTGGCCGCGCAGGCCGAGCTGGCCATGCACACCGCAGACGCGGTGCTGCTGGTGGTCGACTCGCGCGTGGGACCCACCGAGACCGAGGAAGCCGTGGCGCGAGTGCTGCGCCGCTCCAAGCGGCCGGTGCTGCTGGCCGCCAACAAGGTCGACGACCAGCGCGGTGTTGCCGACGTGCACTCGCTGTGGTCGTTGGGCCTGGGCGAGCCGATGCCGATCAGCGCGCTGCACGGTCGCGGCTCCGGTGACCTGCTCGACGCCGTGCTGGAGGTGTTCCCGGAGACCCCGCGCGAGGTCTTCGGCGCCAGCGGCGGGCCGCGGCGGGTCGCGCTGGTCGGCAAGCCGAACGTGGGCAAGTCGAGCCTGCTCAACAAGCTGACCGGCGAAGAGCGCTCGGTCGTGCACGACGAAGCGGGCACCACGGTCGACCCGGTCGACTCGCTGGTGGACCTGGGCGACGACACCTGGAAGTTCGTCGACACCGCGGGTCTGCGCAAGCGGGTCAAGACCGCCAGCGGCACCGAGTACTACGCCTCGCTGCGCACCAAGGCCGCCATCGAGGCCGCCGAGGTGGCCATCGTGCTCATCGACGGGTCCGAGCCGATCAGCGAGCAGGACCTGCGGGTGATCTCCATGGTCGAGGAGGCGGGCCGGGCGCTGGTCATCGCCTACAACAAGTGGGACAAGGTCGACGAGGACCGCCGCCACATGCTGGAGAAGGAGATCGACCGCGAGCTGGTCCGAGTGCGCTGGGCCGAGCGGGTCAACGTCTCGGCCAAGACCGGTCGTGCGGTGGCCAAGCTGGCGCCGACGCTGCGCACCGCGCTGGACTCGTGGGACAACCGCGTGCCCACCGGCCGGTTGAACGGCTGGCTGTCCGAGCTGGTCGCGGCCAACCCGCCGCCGGTGCGCGGCGGAAAGCAGCCGAAGATCCTCTTCGCCACCCAGGCGCAGACCCGGCCGCCGACGTTCGTGCTGTTCACCACCGGTTTCCTGGAGCCCGGCTACCGGCGCTTCCTGGAGCGCAAGCTGCGCGAGGCCTTCGGGTTCGTCGGCAGCCCGGTGCGGATCTCGGTGCGGGTGCGCGAGCGCAAGGCCAAGGACGGACGCCGCTGATCACGGTGTGCTCGGCCGATGATCGCGGTGTGCTCGGGTGGGGTGCGCGCTACGTGCGCACCACCCCGCTAGTCTGCTGATCAACCCTTTCGGAGCTAGGGGAGGTGGCCGAGAGGTGCAGGCGGACGACCGTGGGGAACCGGTCCGGGTGGTGCTGGCCGACGACGAGTCGATGCTTCGTCGCGGCCTGCGTCTGCTGCTGGAGAGCAGCGGCACGATCCGAGTGGTCGGCGAGGCCGGTGACGGGAACGAGCTGCTCGCCACGGTGCGCACCCACCGCGTGGACGTCGCCCTGATCGACGTGCAGATGCCCGGCAAGGACGGGCTGTCCGCGCTGCGCGATCTGGTGAAGCTGCCGGACCCGCCAGTGGCGGCGGTGCTGACCACGTTCGACCTGGACGACTACGTGTCCGACGCGCTGCGCCACGGTGCCAGCGGGTTCCTGCTCAAGGACGCTGACCCGGCGATGCTGGTCCGGGCGGTGCACGACCTGGCGGCCGGTGGCGCGGTGCTGGATCCGCGGATCACCGCGCGGCTGCTGCCCCGATTGCGCAGCACGACCAACAACTCGCGCGAGGTCCAGCTGGTGCGGGGCCTGTCCGCTAGGGAGCGGCAGGTGCTGGAGCTGCTGGGCGGCGGGCGTTCCAACGCCGACATCGGGCTGCGGCTCGGGCTGACCGAAGCCACCGTGAAGAGCTACGTGTCGACTGTCCTGAGCAAGCTCGGCGCGCAGAACCGCGTGCAGGCCGCGCTGATCGCTCAGCGCGTCGCTGGCGTGGGCAACCACTGGTGAGCGCTGTGCGGTGGCGTGTTCTCACCCTCGAGGCGCTGGCTGTCGCGATCCCGGCCGCCGCAGTGCTGGCGACCCCCGATCCGTTCGGCTACGCGGTGGTGTCCGGGCTGGTCGCGGCGTTCCTGCTACCGCTGCGGAAGCGGTGGCCGCGCATCACGGTGCTGCTGTGCATGCCCGCGTTGGCAGGTGGTCTCGGTTGGCCTGCGGCGATCGTGGCGCTGTTCGCGCTCGGCCGGGCTCAGCCGCAGGCCAAGTCGCTGATCGCCTGGGTGGTCTTGGCAGCTGGGGTGTCGGTCGCGCCGGTGCTGCTCCTGCAGTCGCTGCCGGTGGGGTCGGTGGTGCTGACCTTGGCGTACGTGCTGCTGGCGGCCGGTGCTCCGCTCGCGTTGGGGGCACTTGTGGCGTTGCGGCAGCAGCTGGCGGAAAGCCTGCGGCGGTTGGAGGCGGCTACCGCGGCGGAGCTGGAGGCGAAGGCGGAGACCGCGCGTGCCGATGAGCGGGCTCGGATCGCGCGGGAGATCCACGACGCCGTCGGTCACCATGTCACCTTGATCGCGGTCGAGTCGGCAGCGCTCGGTGCGACCACCGCGGATCCCGACGCGCAGGAGACGGCGGGTCGGCTGCGCGGGTTGGCGAAGCAGGCGTTAGACGAGATGCGCGCGACCCTCGGGCTGGGCAGCACCGGTCGGGCTCGGTTGGACACCATTCCGGAGCTGGTCGGGCAGGCCCGCGCTGCCGGGGTGGAAGTGGAGCTGGCGCGCGAGGTGAGGGATCCCGATGTGCCGCTCGCAGTGGAACGGGCTGCTTACCGGGTCGTTCAGGAAGCCCTGACCAATGCCTCCAAGCATGCGCCGGGCGCGGTGATCAAGGTGGATCTGGAAAGCCACGCGGGAGCGTTGCACATCGTCGTCACCAACAGCGCGCCGCGCGGGCACACCGTTGATGTGGGCAGCGGTGGTTCGGGGCTGGCCGGGTTGTCGGAGCGAGTGCGGATGGCCGGTGGTCAGCTCGATGGGCGGCCGTCCGATGACGGTGGATTCCGGTTGACGGCGGTCCTGCCCAAGCAGGGCTGAATCGCCTGGGTGCTGGCGCAGGACCCGCTGGAAATCCTCTGACCGCACTAGCGCGCGAGCGATTTGCGGAGGAAGTCGACCTGCAGGAGCAGGAGGTTCTCGCTGGTCGTCTCGTCGGTGGGCATGTGGCTGATGCCCGGCAGCGGCAGGACCGTGTGCGGTCGGGCCGCTGCGGTCAGGGCCGCCGACAGGCGCAGGGCGTGGGCCAGGACCACGTTGTCGTCCACCGTGCCGTGCACGATCAGCATCGGGCGGTCCAGCTTCGGGGCGTCCGCGAGCAGCGAGTTCGCCTCGTAGACCTCCGGTGCTTCGTTCGGGTCCCCGAGGTAGCGCTCGGTGTAGTGGGTGTCGTACAGCCGCCAGTCGACCACTCCGGCGCCGACCACCGCGGCGTGGAAGATGTCCGGGCGGCGCAGCACAGCCAGGGCCGAGAGGTAGCCGCCGAACGACCAGCCGCGGATGGCCACCCGGTCGAGGTCCAGCTCCGGGTGCTTCTCGGCCGCCGCGTGCAGCGCGTCGACCTGGTCCTGCAGCGGCGGGTTGGCCAGGTCGCCGGCGATGGTGCGGTCCCAGTCCGGGCCGCGACCCGCCATGCCTCGGCCGTCGGTGACCAGCACCGCGAAGCCCTGATCGGCGAACCACTGCGAGGTCAGGAAGCCCTGCTGGCGGGACAGCACCCGCTGCGAGTGCGGACCGCCGTAGGGGTCCAGCAGCACCGGCAGCGGACCGTCCGAGGGCTGGTAGCCGTTGGGCAGCAGCAGGGCACTGCACAGCTCGCGGTCGCCGAGGCGCAGCAGTTCGACGTTGAGGTCCATGCCGTGGGCCTCGGCGCGGCTGGCGATCTCGGCGATCTCCTGGCCATTCCGCCGCACGCGCACGCGGGTGCCCGGTTCGTCCAGGGTGGTGCTGGCGACCACCAGCACCTCGCCGGAGCGGGTTCCGACGTGCACGCCGGGCTCGGTGGTCAGCGCTTCGGCGCCGGTTTCGGTGACGCGGTAGAGGTGCACCTGCGTCGGGTCCTGCTCCGAGGCGGAGACCACGATGTCGTCGTCGGTGATGTCGACGATGCCGCGGACCTGCAGCGGTGCCGACGTCCACGGCCGGTCGCCGACGACGAGCCGGTACGCGCCCTCCTCGGCGCTGATGCGCACCAGGCGTCCGTCCGGGGTCCAGGAGGGCCAGCCCGGCTTGATCTCCACCCAGTGCGGGTCGGTGTCGCGATGCACCTCGGTGGTGCGGCCGGTGCTCGGGTCGACCGACAGGACCAGCTGGGTGCGCTGGTCGCGGGTCTGCACGGCGATCAGCGGGCGGCCGTGCTGCGACCAGTGCGCGGTGACCAGGTAGGGGAACGCCTGCCGGTCCCATTCGACCGGGACGCGGTTGCCGTCGAGGTCGACCAGCGCCAGGGTCACCTCGGCGTTCGCGGTCCCGGCCGCCGGGTAGCGCATCGGGGTCGGTTCGCGCGCCGGGTCGTTCGGGTCGCCGAGGTACCAGTTCTGCACCGGGGATTCGTCCACCCGGGCCGCCAGCAGCCGCGAGCCGTCGGGTGCCCACCAGTAGCCGCGGAAGCGGCTCATCTCCTCGGCCGCGATGAATTCCGCTGCGCCCCAGGTGATGTTCGAGCCGTCGGGTTCGACCAACGCGCGGTCACCGGAAGCGTCCACGTCGATCACGCGCAGCGCGCCACCGGACACGTAGGACACGCGTCGGCCGTCGGGGTCCAGACGGGGGTCGGCGACGGGCCGGTGCACCGGGAGTTCGCGGGTCTCGCCCGTCGCGACCTCGGTGTGGAAAAGCCGACCGGACAACATGAAGACGACCGAGCTCCCCGCGCGGTCGGCGGCGTAGCCGGTGATGCCGCTCGCGCGTTCCCGCGCGCGTTCGCGGCGGGCCTGCTCCTCCGGGGTGACTTCGTCGTTCTCCTGCAGCGCAGCCGGATCGGCCAGCACTCGCTCCTGGCCGGTGGCGGTGTCCAGCGCCCACAGGGAGTTGCGGGAATCGGTGCCGCTGGCCGAGCGCAGGAACAGCACCGTCGCACCATCGCCGGTGGCGGTGAAATTCCGGGGAGTGCCGAGGCTGAAGCCCTGAGTTCGGGCGCTGCGGCGGGGGAATGACGCGGACGACATGGATCCAGCCTGCCATTCGCGGCCTTCCGAGGTGCGGGCAGGTTCCGATCTGCCACGCGGACGGATTATTCGTCGGTGTGTCGCGTCGGCTGCGTGGCTGGGTCGCGCGGTTTTCGAGACCATTGTGGACGGTGCGCAGTTGCCGGTGGACGAAGCGCTGTTGGTCGGGCTGGCCGGAATGAGCGGTCTGCAGTTGTGCTTCCTCGGGGTGCTCGGGGAGTACCTGGGGCGAAGCTACTTCGAGACCGCTGCTTCGAGTGCGCATTCCGGACACTTCCAGTGGCGTGCTCGTGCTGTCCTGGAGCCCACCTGGTTTTGCTTGGTACATCGTGCTGATCTGTGCCGGAGCGGCGTTGGCCACGGCGCTTTCCGTGCCATCGCTGACGCGGAGGTGGATGCGATGAAAGCGGTCGTCGTGAGCCCGCGCCCCCGGAAGGGGACGCGGGCTCATCGATCAGTGCGATCAGGCCGCGGGAACGGTCTGCGCCGCCGCGCCCTGCTTGCGCGCTTCGCCGGGGTCGGACGAGTCCTTGACCTTCAGGCTCAGCAGCGCGACCAGGATGTAGAGAATGCTGAAGGCGATCGCCACACCGCCGCCACCGACCAGCGGGAACAGGATGGTGACCACGACCGGGCCGACGAACGCGGCGCCACCGGCACCGAGGTTCAGGATGGCCAGGGCCGCGCCCTTGTCCTTGGGGGAGACCATCGACGGCATCAGCGCCGACAGCGGGACGAACCCGGCCAGCAGGATGCCGTAGACGACGCCGAAGGTGGCCGTCACCGCAAAGCTCTGGGTGGTCACCGCGGTGAAGTACCAGAGCGGGGTCGCGATGGCGCAGCCCACGCAGCCGAACCAGGTGATCGTGCGCCGCCAGCCGAAGCGGTCCGCGAAGACGCCGAAGAACAGGTTCGCGGCGATGTTGGCGCCGTAGCTGATCGAGGCGAGGGTCGCCACCTCCGCGGCGGTGAGGAAACCGCCGCCCGGCGTGGCCGGACCCAGCACGAACGGGAACATCGCGAAGAAGCCGTACTGCGGCGCGGTGTTGACGATGCGGATCAGACCACCGGCCAGGGTGCGGCGGTCGCGCCACAGGATGTCGACGCCCTCGGCCAGCCGCTTGAGGCTGCGCGGGTTCTCGACGGTCTCGTCGGCGATCGGCAGCAGGCCGTGCTTCTCGCGGACCGCGAAGCTACCGATGAGCACACCGACGGTGACCACGACCAGCGACAGCACCAGGGTGCCGCGCTGACTCAGGCCGAAGCCGCCCATCGCCACCGCCGCCAGCGCCGCGCCCAGGGTCGGCAGACCGCCGGTGAAGGCGAACCAGAACCAACCGGCGACCGAGCCGCGCATCTTGACCGGGCTGGCGATCTGCACCCACACCAGGAACGCGAACGCGAACAGCGGGTAGGCGAAGCCGCGGAGGCCGTAGGTGGCGACGATCAGCGTCCCGTTGTGCGAGGGCAGCGCCACGAACAGGAACAGCAGCTCGAACACGATCCACCAGGCGCCGCCGAGCCACATCACCCGGCGCGGGCCCCAGATCGAGGACAGCGTGCCGGAGAACCAGGAGGCGATCATCGCCGCGACGCCGTAGATGGTGACCGTGGCGAAAGCCGCAGTCGATCCGGGCAGTCCGCCGCCCTCGGGCTGCTGGAGGTAGTCCGAGAGGAAGGTGGTCTCCACGCCGTCGCCGATCATGAAGATCAGCACGGCGACGAAGCCCCAGAACAGGGGCTTGGGAATGCCGATGCGGTCGAGTCTGCTGGCCGGGCGGTTCGCCTCGGCCTCCGCTGCGGTCTGTTGGGACATCACTGTCTCCAAGGAGTGGAAGTTCTCGGCGCGCGCTCACAGCGGGCCGGTCTACGAGTGCTGGCTATCATGCACTCCGTTCATATTAACGCGCAAGACGTTAATTTAAACGATATGAGTCGTGCCTCTGCGTGAGCGGAGCAGTTGATCACTCCGCAGTGGCTCGATCACTCCAAGGGGGCGAGCCGGACGTCGGTCTGCTCGCGCATCTCCTCCACCAGGGCGGCGTCCAGGTCGCCGGCCAGCAGGACGTGGTCGAAGGCGCTGACCGGGGCGAACTGGTGCAGTGCCGAGCGGGCCACCTTGCTGGCGTCCATCAGCAGCACCTTGGTCATGGCGCTGGCCAGCATTGCCCGCTTGACCAGCACGATCTCCTGCTCCTGGTGGAAGGTGAGCCGCGCGTTCATCGCCGAGGTGGACAGGAACACGATGTCCACCGAGAAGGCGTTGATCATCTCCTGGCAGGGCAGGCCCAGGTAGGAGTCGTGGGTGCGGGAGTACTCCCCGCCCAGGCCGATCAGCCGGATGTCGGGCACGTCGCGCAGCGTTTCCTGCACCTGCCGGTAGTTGCTGACCACGGTCAGCGGGCCGACGTCGGGCAGCAGCCTGGCCAGTGCGAGCGCGGTGGTGGAGTCGTCCAGCATCACCGACATGCCGGGGGTGATGAACTGCAGCGCGTCCCTGGCCAGCGCGTCCTTCTCGGCGGTGTGGGTGTGCAGGCGGAAGTCCGAGCTGCTCTCGAACACCGTCGACGGTTGAGCGGAGACCCCGCCGTGGTACTTGCGCAGCAGGCCCCGGGTGACCAGGTCGTCGAGGTCGCGGTGCACGGTCATCAGGCTGACGCCGGTCAGCTCGGACAGCTCCGCGGCGCTGGCGAAACCCTGCGCGACCACGTGGTCGATGATCTTCTGCTGCCGCAGGATTCGGGGGGACTGCTTCTTCGGTGCGGACGCCATGCGGTCATCTTGCACCGCGCGGAGCGCTGTCCGGGAGGTGACGCTGAACTATCAACCAAAGGGTGACAATTAACGTTGATCATGTTAATTTGAGGCGTACCAGTGTTTGGCGGGAGGTTTGAGATGACCCAGTCCGAGGGGCCGAACGGCGCCCACCGCGCGGTCGTGTTCGACATGGACGGCGTCCTGGTCGAGAGCGAACACCTCTGGGAGCGGATGTGGGCCGAGTTCGCCGCCGCTCGCGGCAAGACCTGGACCGTGGCGCAGACCCGGCAGGTCCAGGGCATGAGCGCCCCCGAGTGGTCGGCGTTCCTCGCCGAGTTCGCCGAGGCGACCGAATCCGCCGAGGCCACCGAGAAGATCGTGGTCGACGACATGATCGCCGCGCTCGACGGCGGTGAGATCGAGCTGCTGCCGGGTTCGGCCCGGATGGTCGAGGAGTCCGCGGCGCGTGCCCCGATCGCGCTCGCCTCCTCCGCGCCGCGTCGCCTGATCGACGCCGTGCTGGACCGCCACGGCCTGGTCAAGCACTTCAGCGCCACCGTGTCCAGCGCCGAGGTGCCCAAGGGCAAGCCCAGCCCGGACGTCTACCTGTCGGCCGCCGAGAAGCTCGGCCAGGACCCGAAGCAGTGCCTGGCGGTCGAGGACTCCAGCAATGGGCTGCGCGCGGCCGCAGCCGCCGGGATGACCGTGGTGGCCATCCCGAACGCCGATTACCCGCCGGCCGAGGACGCGCTGGCTGGTGCCAGCTACATCGCCTCGGACCTCGACGACGTGCGGCAGCGCCTGGTGGGCTCGCTGCCGGAGCCGGTCGGCAGCTGACCCCCCCCCTTCCTACCTAGCGTCGCCCCGCTTCTGGGCAGGTAGAACGGTTCTGAGCACGCAGAATCGGGGCAGCGCAGCAAGACAGCCTTTGTGGCAAAGGAGTCCTCCATGACCAGCGTTCTGGCCGCAGGCGACCACTTCGTCGCCCCCGAAGTGTTCGTCGATGCGTTGCGCGACAGCGCGGGTGCGCACGACCTGCAGTTCAGCACCCTGAAGCTGCCGTGGCCGGTGGAGCCGTTCGGCCCGGTCGGCAACGTGCTCGAGGCCAGCGGCACCGAGCAGCAGCTGCTCGACGCGCTGGGCGACGCGGAGATCGTGGCCACCCAGATGGCGCCGTTCACGGCCGACGTGCTGGCCGCCGCCCCGAACCTGAAGTTCGTCGGCGTCTGCCGCGGTGGGCCGGTGAACGTCGACCTGCAGGCCGCCACCGACAACGGCGTGATCGTCAGCTACGCGCCGGGCCGCAACGCCGCCGCGGCAGCCGAGTTCGCGGTCGGCCTGACCCTCGCCGCGCTCCGCCGCATCCCCGGTTCCGACGCGGAGCTGAAGTCGGGCAACTGGCGCGGTGACTACTACGCCTACGAGAACGCCGGCATCGAGCTCGAGGGCGCCACCGTCGGTCTCGTCGGCTACGGCGCGATCGGCAAGATCGTGGCCCGCGTGCTCAAGGCCTTCGGCTCGCACGTGCTGGTCTCCGACCCGTTCGTCAAGACCGAGGACGCCGAGCGCGACGGCGTCGAGCTGGTCGAGCTCGACGACCTGTTGCGCCGCAGCTCGGTGGTCAGCCTGCACGCGAGGCTGACGCCGGAGACCAAGAACCTGCTCAACGCCGACAACCTCAAGCTGCTGCCGGAAGGTGCGGTGCTGATCAACTCCGCGCGCGGTGGCCTGCTGGACTACGCACCGCTGCCGGAACTGCTGAAGTCCGGTCGGCTCGGCGCGCTGGCCGTCGACGTCTACGACATCGAGCCGCCGCCCCGCGACTGGCCGCTGTTCGACGCGCCGAACGTCATCACCACCCCGCACCTGGCTGGCGCCACCCGCCAGACCGCGCACCGCGCCGCGCAGATCGTGGCCGGTGAGGTCGCGCTGTACCTCGAGGGCAAGCGCCCGCGCTTCGTCGCCAACCCGGACGTGCTGGCGAAGTTCGAGGGCCTGCAGCCATGATCATCGGGGTTGACGTCGGAACTTCCGTGACCAAGGCGTCGCTGCTCAACCGCGACGGAACCGCCCTGGTCACGCACAGCATGCGCAGCACCCTCAACCGGCTGCCCGGCGGCCGGGTCGAGCAGGACCTCGACGAGGTCATCGGCTCGGTGGTCCGGGTGGTGCGCGAGGTCGCTGCGGTTGCCGAGAGCACCGGCGAAGCGGTCGAAGCCCTGGCCATCACCGGCCAGGGCGACGGTCTCTGGCTGCGTGACCACCAGGGCCAGCAGGTCGGCCCGGCGATCTCGTGGCTGGACGCCCGCGCGGCCGACGTGCTGGACAGCTGGGGCGAATCCGGTGTGCAGCGGCAGGTTTTCGAGCTCACCGGGTCGGGGATGTTCCCCGGTTCGGCGGGTCCGCTGCTGGCGCACCTCGCCGAGCACGCCCCGGAGCGGCTGGAGCGGGCCGCGGTCGCCGGTTACTGCGTCGACGCGATCGTGCAGCGCTTCACCGGTGAGATCACCGTGGACGCCTCCGACGCTTCGCTGCCGTTCCTGGACGTGACGGAGCGCACCTACTCGCAGGCAGCGCTGGAGGCGTGCGGGATCGCCGAGCACCGGCGGCTGCTGGCCGAGCCCGCGCCGCGCAACAAGCTGTTCGCGCTGGACGGCAAGGCCGCCAAGGAACTCGGGCTGCCTGCGGGACTTCCGGTGTCGGCGGGTCCGTTCGACCTGCCCGCCTGCGCTTTCGGTTCCGGCGTCAGCAACGTCGGCGACGGCAGCCTGGTGATCGGCACGACGCTGGGTTGCCAGGTGCTGCGCGACGAGGTCGTCATCGATCCGCGGGGCGAGGCTGCGGGCATGTGGCTGGCGACCCCGCTGGAGCAGCGCTACCTGCGGGTGATGCCGGCGATGGTCGGCACCGCCAACCTGGACTGGGTGCTGGCCATGGTCGGTGCCGGGGTGGACCAGCTGGAGACGTTGCTGGCCAGCAGCAAGCCCGGTGCCGGTGGTGTTTCGGCGCTGTCGTTCCTGTCCACCTCGGGCGAGCGGGCACCGTTCGTGGCCCCGCACGCGCGCGGCCAGTTCACCGGGCTGTCGCTGGACACCGCGCAGGCGGACCTGGTCCGGGCGATGTGCGAGGCGGTGGCCTACGCGGCCCGGCACAACCTGGAATCCGCCGGTCTGACCGGTGAGGTCTCGGCCTGCGGTGGCGGGGCGCGTTCGGCGGCGTGGAGCCAGATCTTCGCCGACGTGCTCGGTCGTCCGCTGCACGTGCCCTACGAGGAAGGCGTGGGCGCGCGCGGCGCGGCCATGACCGCGTGGGACTCGCTGGGTGAGCCGGTGGACCGCGAGCTGTGGGCTCAGGGGCGGCGCACCGTGCAGCCGCACCCGAACGCGGTGGAGTTCTATGAACGCGGCTACCGCGAGTACCTGGTTTCGATCGACCGCGCCCGCCCGCACTGGGGCGCGAGCTCCTGACTGCTGCTTGAGGAGAAGTGCGATGACGCGCTTGTACGACGATCCGGCGACGTTCACCGAGGACATGGTGACCGGCTTCGTGGCCGCGCACCCCTCCTACGTCCGGCAGGTGCCGGGCGGTGTGGTGCGGGCCAAGCGGCCGCGGCGGGGCAAGGTCGCCGTGGTCACCGGTGGCGGATCCGGGCACTACCCGGCGTTCTGCGGCGTGGTCGGGCCGGGCTTCGCCGACGGTTCGGTCATCGGCAACATCTTCACCTCGCCGTCGGCCGACGACGCGTACTCGGTCGGCCGGGCGGTGGACCGCGGCGCCGGGGTGGTGTTCTCCTTCGGCAACTACGCCGGAGACAACATGAACTTCGGCTTGGCCGTGGAGCGGTTGGAGCGCGAAGGGATCCGCGCGCACAACGTGGTGGTCACCGATGACGTGGCCAGCGCCCCGGCGGCGGAGCAGAACAAGCGCCGCGGCGTGGTCGGCGACTTCGTGGTCTTCAAGGTCGCCTCGGCGGCGGCCGAGGAGGGCTACGACTTCGACGAGGTCATCCGGGTCGCCGAGCACGCCAACGCGCGCACCCGCAGCCTGGGCGTGGCCTTCGACGGCTGCACACTGCCGGGCCAG
Organism: Saccharopolyspora sp. NPDC002376; assembly: GCF_053593195.1. NCBI lineage: Bacteria > Bacillati > Actinomycetota > Actinomycetes > Pseudonocardiales > Pseudonocardiaceae > Saccharopolyspora > Saccharopolyspora sp. NPDC002376. Next base: position 60,911 of record NZ_JBSFBZ010000029.1, on the reverse strand, counting down.
GACCATCCCCTGTTCGAGGTGCCGGAGGGCCGTATGGGCCTCGGGCTGGGCATCCACGGTGAGCCGGGTGTCTCGGAGCGGGAGCTGCCGTCGGCCTCGGAGCTGGCGAAGATCCTGGTCGACGGTCTGCTCAAGGAAGCCCCGGAGACGGGTTCTCGTCGTGTGACGGCGATCCTCAACGGCCTGGGCGCCACCAAGTACGAAGAGCTGTTCGTGGTGTGGGGCACCGTGTCCCGCCTGCTGGCCGAGGCGGGGATCGAGGTCGTCGCGCCCGAGGTCGGCGAGCTGGTGACCAGCCTGGACATGGCCGGTTGCTCGCTGACCCTGACCTGGCTGGACGACGAGCTGGAACGGCTGTGGCAGGCCCCGGCGGATTCTCCGGCCTACCGCAAGGGCAACGTCGAAATCGCCGCCGCGGACGCGGAGGTCGAGGACGAGGAACTGCCGGAGCTGCCGGAGAAGGTGACCGTGGTGGCCCCGGCGGAAGGCCAGGCGACCGCGGCGACCGTGGTGAAGGCCCTCCGCGAGCTCGCGGATCTGTTGCAGGGCAAGGAAGAAGAGCTGGGCCGCCTCGACGCGATCGCCGGCGACGGCGACCACGGCCGGGGCATGACGCGCGGCAGCGCAGCGGCGATCGCGGCTGCGGAGGAAGCGGCGGCGAAGGGCGTCGGCCCGGCCGCAGTGCTGGTCGATGCAGGTGACGCTTGGGCCGCGAAGGCCGGTGGCACCTCGGGCGTCCTGTGGGGCGCGGCGCTGCGGTCCTTCGGCGACCTGCTGCCCGACCACCGCGCGGCGCTGCCGGGCGACCTGACTTCCGGTGCGTCGGCGGCGCTGGCTTCCGTGCAGCGGCTGGGTCGCGCGGAGCTCGGCGACAAGACGTTGGTCGACGCGATGGTGCCGTTCGTGGAGGCGCTGCGCAGCGAGGTCGACGGCGGTGCGAGCGGTCGCGAGGCCTGGGCCCGAGCGGCGGAGGTCGCCACGGAGGCCGCGGCGAAGACCGCGGACCTGCGTCCCCGCACTGGTCGAGCTCGACCGCTGGCGGAGCGCAGCGTCGGCACGCCGGACCCCGGCGCGACGTCGTTGGCGCTCGCGCTCACCCGGATCGGCGAGGTGCTCGCCGGTGACAGGAAGGACGAGGAGAAGTGACTGAGCAGGCGCCGCTGCGCATCGTGGTCGGTTCCGACGACGCGGGGCTGCAGTACAAGGACGCGTTGAAGAAGGACTTGGCGAACGACCCGCGCGTGGCCGACGTGGTGGACGTGGGCGTGGGCTCCGACGAGCACACGGCCTACCCGCACGTGGCGGTCAACGCCGCGCGTCTGGTCGCCGAGGGCAAGGCGGACCGTGCGCTGCTGGTGTGCGGCACCGGCCTGGGCGTGGCCATCAGCGCGAACAAGGTGCCGGGCATCCGTGCGGTCACCGCGCACGACAGCTACTCGGTGGAGCGCTCGATCCTGAGCAACAACGCCCAGGTGCTGTGCTTCGGCCAGCGCGTGGTCGGCTTGGAGCTGGCCCGCAAGCTGGCGGGGGAGTGGCTGGGCTACCAGTTCGACGAGTCGTCGGCGTCGGCTGAGAAGGTGGCGGCGATCAGCGGTTACGAGTCGGCGTCGGACGTTTCCGGTGCCTCGTGTTGAACGAAGGTGTGAAGTGAGCAGTTCGCGACTGGCCGAGCAACGGAGCGAGGTCATCGCCATCGCCCAGCGCATGACGGCGGACCGGCTGGTGGTGGGCACGTCCGGCAACGTGTCGGTGCGCTGCGGTGATCTGGTGGCGGTGACGCCGTCGGGCGTCGACTACGACGACCTCCAGGTGGCGGACATCCCGGTGGTGAACCTGAATGGTGAGGTGGTCGAGGGGGAGCTCAAGCCCACCTCGGAACTGCCGATGCACCTGACGGCGTATCGGGAGCACGACGCAGGCGCAGTGGTGCACACGCATTCGCTGCACGCGACGGCGTTGTCGTTGTTGCGCAACGAAGTTCCGGCGGTGCACTACCAGATGGCGGACTTCGGCGGCGCGGTGCGAGTCGCGGACTACGCGACGTTCGGCACCGACGCCCTGGCGGAGTCGATGTCGAAGGCCCTGACGGACCGCACCGGCTGCATCCTGCGCAACCACGGCACGGTCACCATCGCGGACTCCTTGCCGAAGGCCTACAACCGCGCCCGCCAGCTGGAGTGGCTGTGCGAGCTGTGGCTCACCGCAACGCGAGTCGGTGACCCGAGCCTGCTCAGCGAGGAGGAGATGGCCCGCTGCGCGGAGCTGTTCTCCGGATACGGCCAGCAGCCGCGCTGAGCGGAAACGGGCGTCACGCGATGCCCTCCGGGACCCTGGGCGCAGGGATGAGATCCCGGAGGGTGTCGCGGTAGGCGGCGGGTAGTGCTTTGCCGCCTGGCCTGGGTGTTCGCGACGGGTCCACATCGGACGGTGGTGTGAACACCGGCCGCCCACTGTGCAAAGCGATTCGCCACTGCTGACTGTGGATGACGCGGTGGTGGTGCGCGCACAGCATGATCATGTTGTCGACGGTGGTGGGACCTCCGTCGATCCAGTGCGTGACGTGGTGCGCTTGCGGTGTCCCGGGCGGACGGTCGCACCCCGGGAACGCGCACGCCCCGTCGCGTTGCAACAACGCCGCCCGGATGTGCGTGGGCGCCGTCCGCTGGGACGTTCCGACGTCCAGCGGGAGGCTGTCGCCTCCGAGAACGACGGGCAGAACCTCGCAGTCGCAGGCGATGCGACGGATGTTCTCCGCGGTGATGGACTGCTCGGTGGCCTGCAGAGTGCCGGGCATGCCCTCGTCGCCGAGCAGCAGACCCCGCTTGAGGTCGTCGAAGTCGATGGTGATGTTCAGATGCGGACGCTGACCCCCGGTGCGCGGCATCTGGTCGGAGTCCAGCACGAGATCGACCATGGCAGCGAGCCCATCGGCGTTGCGCTGCCCAGCATCACGCGGGTCCTTCTCGCCGTCCACTTCGGGACGGGGCGCTGACAGCGGCCGGAGGGCCTCCACGAACTTCGCGCCGGTCTCACGGTCGAGGCGCGCCTTGATGACCAACATGCCGTCCCGTCCGGTGGCGTAGTGCAATTTCCGCGCCTCGTGCTGGGTTTCCTCGTCGCGGTAAGCCCCGTCCTGGTCCAGCAGGTACTTGATGCGCTCAGCGAGCTTGGCGAGATCGCGCGGGCGCTCGGGCATGCTGCGCACGCAGCGAGAAATCACCCGCGCATGCTCGATCCCGATGGCTCCCTCGCTCAGTGCGTCGGCGGTGGCGGGAAGGTCAGCGGGCAGCGGTTCGCCGTAGCTGCTCGTCTGCCGCTCAACGTCGCGGGCGACGACAACACGCGTCTTCGCCTCTGACAAGTCGATGTGGAGCAACCCCTGCAGCCACACCTGCGGCGACCGCGCCCCCTGCCCGGAGGGTAACCCCCCGGTGCTCGGCTTCAGCGATCAACTGCAACTGCCGCATTCGAGCAACCCGCACAGTCCGCTCGATCTCGGCGATCTCAGCAACGAGCTCGGCATCGGAGCAGGCCACCGCCGGACGCGACTCGACGACCGCGCCAACCCCAGCGGGCGCAGCCGGAGTCGCCACCGTGCCAAGAGAGGCGTCGGTGCCGACATCAGTGGGCGTCATCAGCGGTGCCATGCCCCAAGTATTCCAAAAATCGAACACAGTTTCGACTGAATAAGAGTGGCTCGATACGGTGATCGAACCCTGCGCAGGGTCAGCCCAACCCGCGTCGACCGGCCCCGCCACTGTCCAAAGCCCCACGCAAAAACCCAACAACCAACCGCCGAGCCATAGCGGTTCCCCGAAGTTCCCGCAAGCTGTCCAACATCAAAAAGTCATGAACAACCCCAAGCACCCGCACCGCAGTAACCCCCACCCCGGCCCCCCGAAGCCGCCCGGCATAAGCCTCCCCCTCATCCCGCAGAACATCAGCCTCCCCGGTGATGACGAGAGCATCCGGCAACCCCCGCAAGTCCCCGGCAGAAGCCCGCAAAGGCGAGGCGTAAACGTCATCCCGCCGAGAAGGATCATCCAGGTACTGATCCCAAAACCACTCCATCCCAGCCCGAGTCAGGTAGTACCCCTCGGCGAACTCCCGATAAGACCCGGTATCAAACCGACCATCGGTAACGGGATACAGCAAAGCCTGCGCAGCAAGCGAAATACCCCCACGCTCCTTCGCCATCAACGCAAGCACAGCAGCCATGTTCCCGCCCACGGAATCCCCGCACACAGCGATCCGCCCAGGATCAAGCCCGTACTCGCCCCCATGCGCCGCAACCCACTCCCCAACGGCGTAGTTCTGCTCAACAGCGATCGGATACTTGGCCTCCGGAGCCCGGTCGTACACCGGAAAGACCACCGCCGCCCCAACCCCAACGGAAAGTTCCCGAACGAGCCGATCATGAGTGTTCTCGTCCCCGAAAACCCACCCAGCCCCATGGATGTAGAGCACAACGGGCAAACTCCCACCAGCCCCACGAGGCTTCACGATCCGAACCCGAACATCCCCGGTAGGTCCCCCGGAAACGGTCACCCAGTCCTCATCGACAGCAGGCTTCTCAACACCATCCCCGCTCTGCAGATCAGCAAGGATCCGACGCCCCTCCTCGGGCGGCACCTCGTAGATCCGAGGATGACCGGCGGTAGCTTCAGCAAGTTCCCGAGCAGCGCTCTCCAGCACGGGCCCAGACAGTTCTGACATGTCGTCTCCACGTGGGTTTAGTCGATCTACCAAGAGATTCGCGCAACCCCAGTGTTCGGCGGCCCCTCCAACCCAGCAAGGGAGAAAGGCTGAACGGGGCGAACCAGTGCCCGTTCGAGCAGTGTGACTCGCCCGGTTAACCCCAGCGCAACCGCAGTTCAAACGGATGCAACACAGGCCCGTAAGCATGGACCCATGCCTTCCACACCGCACCGCCACCAGCGCGGGAACTGGACCCGCGAACTCGTCGAGCTCGCCGCCCTGTCCCTGGCGGCGGGCGCGGTGAACCTGGCCATGACGCACGCCCCGACGGTCAGCTCAACCGCGCTGCTCTCGATCGGCGCAATCCTGCTCGTCGCCGCCGCGTTCCGCCGATCCGCCAAACACACACCCCAAGCCGAAACCCCAGCAGCCGAGCCGGTCCCGGAAGCCTCCGAAGTCGGCCAAACCCTGTGGCGCCTGCGCGCATCGGTCACCGACACCCCGGGCAGGCTCGCCCGCCTGGCCGGAGGCTTGGCCGCACTCGGCGGCGACATCCGAACCATGCAGGTGCACCCGGTCGAGGACGGCGCAGTCGACGAGGCCCTCCTGCACGTCCCCGACCGCATCACCCGCTGGGACCTGATCAAAGCCGTCGAAGCAGCAGGCGGAAGGGACGTCGTGGTCGCCCGGGCAGACGTGCGAGAGCTCGAAGACGTCCCGACGCGCACCGCGAACCTGGCCGCAGACCTGGTCAGCGGCTGCACGGACCTGGTCCAGGCACTGCGCGCACTCCTGGGCAGGGTGGACGTCCGCTGGCAGGAGGAGTCCCCGGAGATCGGGTCGTTCGCCGGCCAGGAGATGCACCTGACCGCGCCGGGCGGAGGCGTCCTGGTCCTGACGCGCCCAGGCGGTTCGTTCACCCCGGCCGAGTTCGCCCGAGCCAGCGCAATGGCCGACCTGGCAGCCACCTGCCGCGCACGCCTGCGTCCGGCATGGGAAACCTGATGTACGACGGGGACGGCGGAGACGCACACCCACCTCGACAACACCGCGATCGCCCGAACCTCCGCGGAGCAGGCCTCAAGCTGGTCGGCGCGCCGGAGCCGGGGGAGTGGTCCTGGTCCCGTGACCTCCAGCCCTCATGACGAGGCAGCCCGGCGCGGGGCGCGGCTGGCGAACCACACCGCAGCGACCACCACAGCGCAGCCGACCAACTGGCTCGCCGCGGGCGTCTCCGCGACGACGATCATGCCGAGCGCTACGGCCAGAACCGGCTGCAACAGCAGCAGCGACGCTGAGGTGTTGGGGGCCAGCCGGGGAATCGCCGCCGCCATCAGCAGGAAAGCCGCGACCTGGCCGATCAGCGCCAGCACCACCAGCCACGACCAGGACGCGGCCGGAAGGTCGAGACTGATACCGGTGGTGGCCGTGCCGAGCAGCCCGGCCACCGCGGCGGCTGAAGCGGTCGCGACGCACACCGGCGTGACCACGTGCCGCGGGCTGCGCTGTCCGGACAGCCGGTTCAGGTAGAGGTAACCGGCATAGGCAGCACCGGCGGCCAGCCCCAGCACCGTCCCGCGCACTTGGTGCTGCGCGTTCGGGTCGTGCGAGAGCGCACCGCCGACCAGTGTGATCCCGGCGAGCATGACCGGGCAGGTGAGCAGGAAGCGCCTGCGGATCGGAGTTCCGCCGAAAATCCGGGCGAGCACGGGGAAGATGACCACCTGCACGTTGATGAGCACGGTCGAGATCCCAGCACCGACGTCGAGGACGCTAGCCGTCCACATCACGTAGTCCAACCCCAGGAGCGCACCGGCGACGAGGGCGCACACCACCAGCCAGGCCTCGAACCGGCCGTGCCGTCGGCATTCCCGGACGGCCAACGGCACGAGCGCGATCAGCGCGAGCGCACAGCGCAGGAACGCCGCTGTCCCGGCGTTGACGTCCGCGAGCTTGACGACGATCGCCGAGAAGGACAGGCAGCCGGCTCCCGCGATCATCAGCAGCACCGGGCTGGTCGTCCCGGTGGGCGACTGCGAGGTGGGAGGGGTAGTCGTGACCACGATCCTCACTGTGCCAACAAAAAGGCGAAAGCACTATTGACCAGTTTTTGCACAACACCTGATTCCCGCGCTGCGCCTGGGAAAGCTGGACGCGGTCGTCTTCGAGAGCTGGACGGACTGGCCCGCTCGCATGCCCGCAGGAGTGGAGCTGACCGAGCTGCTCACCGAGGACGTGCAGCTCCCGCGCGGCCGTGCTTTAGAACCTGGCTATGCGCCTACGGCGCATAGCAGGCAAAAGATCAAAAAAAGGCACTTAAACGTTTTGTTGATTTTTGCACGGTTGCGGATTTGATGCCGGGACCGTCTTGACTGGCGCAGTTCGGCTGCGGAAACTCGTTATTCACTTGGCGAAATCGAGCGTGGTCACCAACCTCCTGGGCAACTGCGTGGCCACGTTCATCGTGTCCAAATGGGACGGTGCCTTCGACCGGGAACAGGCCCGCGCGGTCCTGGCCGCGCCGACGGGAACGGCCCTGCCCGAGGTGCCGGCGCAGGACCGCACCCCGGACTCCGACGCGACCAGGCGCTGAGCGGGATCGCTACCGGTCGGCGAGCTTCTCGGCGAGCATCGGAACCACCGTGTCCAGCGTGTACGGGATGCTGAGGACGGTGTTGTGCGCCAGCGCGACCCCGGTCTCCACGAACGGCACGGTGATTACGTCGCCGCGCTTGGCCACGTCGAGCCGCTGGAACAGCGGGTCCTCGGGCAGGTGCTGGGTGTTGCCCTTCTGATCGATGACCACCAGCACGTCGGAGTCCATCATCGAGGTCTTCTCCGGGCTGAGGTCGACGTAGAACCGCTTGCCGTCGTCGAGTTCCTGGACACCGCGCGGGAGCTGGATGCCCAGGCCGGTCAGGAACTGGCCGCGGGCGTCGTTGCGGGTGTAGGGCCAGTACCCGCCCTGCGGGTTGATCAGCACCACCGCACCGGTGGCGCGGGCGAATTCCGGGTGCTGCGCGGCGGCCTGGTCGATGCGCGCCTGGGTGTCGGTGATCAGCTGCTCGGCCTGCTCGGACTTGCCGACCGCCTTGCCGATCATCCGGGTGGTGTCCTGCCAGGGCGTGCCGTAGTCGGGGTAGCCGGCGGGGCGCACGATGGTCGGCGCGAGCGCGGAGAGCCGCTGGTAGAGCGATTCGTCGACGGCGGCGTTGACCGCCACGATCAGATCCGGTTGCAGCGAGGCGATCTGCTCGAGGTTGACGTCGCCCTGCGTCTCGAACAGCACCGGCTGCGCGCCTTTCAGCCGGTCCTTGGCCCAGGAGCCGGGGCCGTTCATCTCGCCCCACGGGCGCATGGCCACCGGGACGACGTCGAGCGCGAGCAGCGGGTCGACGTCGGTGTAGCCGAGGGCGATGACGCGCTCCGGACGCTTGGGGATCTCCGTCGTGCCCTGGGAGTGCTGAATGGTGACGGGGAAGGCGCCGTCGCCGGGCTGCTGCTGCTGCTGGTCGTTGCTCGCACTTCCGCAAGCGGTGACCAGCAGCAGCGCGGCGAGCGCGCTGAGGAGGGAAGCGGTTCGGCGCCGCAGGCGCGCTGGGTGCATCGGAGGCCTCGCATTCTCGGTTAGGTTAGCTAAGGCTAACCTTGTCGAGATGGAGTTCTGCTCAGTGGATCGAGATGACGCCGAGGGCGAAGCCCGTGGTGATCACCACCGCGGACACCACCAGCGCCCACTTGATCGCAAACCGGTGGTGGTAGCCGAGGTCGACCTTGGCACACCACGGCGGCCTTCACCGGCGGAGCGCTGGCCGTCGGGGTGATCGGCGCGGCGCTGCTCACCCGCTGTCCACGGGGGCGCTGAACTACCTGGTCAAGCCGTTCACCGCGGAGCTCGCGGATCGGCTCAACGCCTACGCCCGCTACCACGCGCGGCTGTCGCCCACCGGCGGCCACGTCGGCCAGGACGAGATCGACCGGGCCATGCGCGTGCTGCACGAGGGCGACCAGCCGGGCGCGCCGAAGGGCCAGTCCGCGGTGACCTCCCGGCTGGTGCAGGACGCGCTGCGCGCGGCGGGCGGCCCGCGCTGAGCGGCGGAGATCGCCGCCGAACTGGGCATCGCCCGAGCCACCGCGCAGCGCTATCTCGCCGGACTGGCCCAGGACGGCAAGGCCCGCATGACCCTCCGCTACGGCGCGAGCGGCCGTCCGGAGCACCAGTACGAGTCCACCGGCGCCTGAAGACACCCGGGCGCCGGGTCAGGCGACGTGGGCTGCTGGGGGGAGGTCGGAGCGGGGGCCGGTGGGCCATTGGGCCGGTTCCGGGCCGAGCTCGACGAGCTGGCGGACCTGCAGCTGGCACCAGGGCGAGACGTCGGTCTCGCCGGAGAGCACCTCGGCGCTGAACTCCTTCCAGCTCACCCAGCGGGTCTCGGCGACCTCGTCCGGGTTGGGTTCCGGGGTGTTCTCGGTGAACGCGAAGAACACCGGGCACATCTCGTTCTCCGCCACCCCGTTGGGCATCTCGGCGCGGTAGCGGAAGCCGGGCAGCGCCAGCTCCAGGCCGCGCACGGTGAGCCCCAGCTCCTCGCTCAGCCGCCGGACGATCGCGGCCTTCATCTCCTCCTCGGGAGCCGGGTGGCCGCAGCAGGTGTTGGTCCACACGCTCGGGAAGGTGCGCTTGTGGTGGGCCCGCTGGGTCAGCAGGAACTCGCCCCGGTCGTTGAACACGTAGCACGAGAAGGCCAGGTGCAGCGGGGTTTCCCGGTGGTGCACGGTCGTCTTGTCCTCGACCCCGATCGCCTTACCGGACTCGTCGAGCAGTACCACCTGTTCCACTGGTGCGACCTCCATGGTTTTCGCGTCGTCGATCAGTGCCGTGCCGGCACCAGCACCACTGTGCCGCAAGTCTGCCGTTTTTCCATCGCTTTGCGCGCTTTGGTGGCTTCGCTCAGCGGGCACAACGGCCTGACCAGAGCACACGTCGATGCTCGCACACGCCGGGGTTGGGCCTAACTGGAGAATCGCTCACCGCGGTCTCGGGCGTACGTCGGTCTCCGCGCGGGCCAGGATGTCGTCCTGGAAGGCGAGGTAGAGGTTCGCGACGACCTGTGCCGACGAGATCCGCCCGCCGACGAGCTGCTCGACGTTGCGGAGACGGTACCGGACCGTGTTGGGGTGGATGAACAGCAGCTCAGCCGTCCGCTTGACGTCCTGATCGCAGGCAAGGTAGAGCACCACGGTTTCCACCAGGTCCGGTGAGGTGATCAGCGCGCCGAAGTACCGCTCGAGCCGATCGGCGACCTGGGCGTCGTCGCGGCGGGTGAGCAGCCAGGCGGCGAAGTCCACCTCGTCGAGCCGCACGATGGTCCGGTCGCTGCCCCGGCCGTGGCGGCGGCCGGCGAGGTGCCAGGCGGTGTTGGCCTCCTGGACGTAGCGCGCCGCGACCGTGAGATCGCTGAAGGGGCCGCTGACACCGACCAGATGGGTGCGCGCGAGCTCGTCGAGCCAGGTGTCCGCCGCACCTCGTGCCGCGAGCACAGCGGTCAGCTCGCCGGACTCGTCCTCACGACCGGCGTCCAAGATCAGCGGCACGCCCCCGACCTCGGCCTGCTCCAGCAGGGCTTCGACCACGTTCCGCGACCGGTCGCTGATCGGGCTCGCCGACACCACGCGGAGGTCGTCGCCGACGCGAAAACTGAAAGCCCGCAACCGGTCCCAGGTCTGACGCACTTGCGAGGCGGTCAGCCCGCCGCGCAAGGCCGACACGATCCGGGCCGCCTCCGCCCGCTCCTGGCTGATCACCAACGACCGCGATGCGTTGGCGGCGGCAAGCACCCGCTCCGCGGTCTCCAGCAGTTCGGGGCTGATGTCGTCGAGCAGCGCGCCGTTGCGCGAAGCCACCGCCAGCTGGAACCGCACCCCGCGGAGCAGGAAGGGCCGGGTGGCGACCGTCCACTGCCCGACGGTGAACCGCTGCGACTCGCGCTGGCGGGCGCTGATCTCCTCCCAGACCAGGCGCAGGGGACCGTGACCGGTCGAGGCGACGATCCGCCCGTCGCCCTCGTAGAGCACCGCCGCCCCCTTGCACAACGTGCCGAGCCGGACCACCAGCGCGCTCACCGGATCCGAGGCGGCCAGGGCGTGCAGCAGGTCGTTCTGCAGCCAGACCGTCCGCTTCAGCAGGTACGTCTCCGCGGACAGCGCACCGCTGCTGATGAAGTCCGCGACGAGGTCGAACGAGGTCTCGCTCGCATCCACGCTCAGCACCGGGAAGTTCCGGTCCCGCGCCGCGGCGCGCAGGCCGTGCGGCACCCGCTCGAAGTGGACACCCGTCCCGAACAGCAGGGCCGCGGCATCGGCCGCGACAAGATCGGAGATCAGCCGTTCTTGGGGTTCGGGATCGTCCGGTGCGGATGCGAACCGCAGCCCGGTGGTGAGCATGATCGCGCCGGGGCGCGGTCGGTTCGCGGTGTCGACGACCTCGACCGAGTGCGCCGAGCGGATCACCTTCGAGAGGTCCCCGGGCTCCACCACGGTCAGCTGCAGGCTCGGCTCGTCGACGAGGTGGCGCAAGGTCAACTGAGACCACCCACCGCGGCGCTCCCCGGTCACCGGCCTTCCCTCCCCACCGTTGTTGTGCGAAGTGACAGATCATCGCCACCGCGTCTGTGATTTTCACAGTGACAGCGAGCACAGTGTGGGGCAACCTTCATTTCCAACCGCAGCCGGCGGCGGACCTTTCCCACCCGCACCACTCGAGGAGGCACCCGCATGGCCAAGCAGCGCGTGGCCGTCGACGTCGGCGGCACGTTCACCGACGTGTGCGTGTTCGACGAGGACGCGAAGAGCGTTCGAGTCACCAAGGTCCCGTCCACCCCGGACGACCCGATGCGCGCGGTGTTGAACGGCATCGAGCGAGGTGGCATCGACCTCGCCGACGTGTCGTTGTTCTCGCATGGCACGACGGTCGCCACCAACGCACTGATCACCCGGAACTTCCAGCCGGCCGCGATGGTCACGACCACCGGGTTCCGCGACGTCATCGAGATCCGCGACGGCACCAAGGACGACCTCTGGGACGCCTACAACGACGTGTCCCCGCCTTACATCCGCCGCCGGGACCGCTTCGAGGTCGCCGAACGCATCGACTACGCCGGCAACGTGGTGACACCGCTCGACGAAGCAGGGGCCCGCCGCGTCGCGGCGCTGCTGCGCAAGCGCGCGGTTCGGACCGTGGCGATCTGCTTCGTCAACTCCTACGTCAACCCCGCCCACGAGATCCGGATGCGGGAGATCCTCGAGGAGGAGCTGCCCGGGGTGACGATCTGCGCCAGCGCGGAGATCCTCCCGGAGATCTTCGAGCACGACCGGTTCAACACCACCGTCGCCAACGCCGTGCTCGCACCGCTGGTCAGCGGCTACGTCAACCGGTTGGCCGAGGAGCTGTCGGCCGGCGGGTACCGCGGCGACCTCCTGCTGCTGCACTCCGGCGGCGGGTCGATGACACCGCGCATGGTGGAGCGCTATCCCGTCCGCCTGGCCGCCTCCGGCATCGCCGCGGGCGCCATCGCCGCCCGGCACGTCGCCACCCAGTGCGGCTACGCGAACGCCATCGGCCTGGACATGGGCGGGACGAGCACCGACATCGCCATGGTCCACGGCGGCGAGCTGCGGGTCACCAAGGAGTGGTCGGTCGAGTACGGCTACCCGATCATCTTCCCGTCGATCGAGGTGCTGACCATCGGCGCCGGTGGTGGTTCCATCGCGCACATCGACGAAGCCGGTTCCCTGCGCAACGGGCCGCAGTCGGCCGGGGCTTCACCCGGCCCGGCCTGCTACGGGGCGGGCGGCACCGCTCCGACCAACTCGGACGCGAACCTGGTGCTCAACAGGCTGGGTACCGCCCTGGCCGGCGGCGCCAAGGTGCTCTCCCCGGAGTTGGCCGAAGGCGCACTCCTCGACCACGTCGCCGGACCGCTCGGACTTCCGCTGGAAGAGGCCGCGAGCGCCGTCCTCCAGGTGGCCAACGCCAACATGGCCGACGCGGTCCGCCTGATCTCCATCCGGCGCGGCTACGACCCCCGCGACTTCGCGCTGATCGCCTTCGGCGGGGCTGGTGCGCTGCACGGCGCGGAGGTGGCGCGCGAGCTCAACATCCCGACCGTCGTGGTGCCGCCGAATCCGGGCGTGACCTCCGCGCTCGGGTGCCTGCTGGTCGACATCCGCCACGACCTGTCCGCGATGTTCAGCGCCGTCGGCGAGGAAGCCGACGTCGAGGAGTTCGAGAACGCGTTCGCCGGTCTGGAGGCCGAAGCGTCGGCCCGGCTGCGCCACGAGGGCGTCAGCGCTGAAGACGCCGTCCTGCAGCGGAGTGTCTCGATGCGCTACCTGGGCCAGTGGCGATCGCTGACCGTCAAGTGCGGCAGCGGGCCGAACGCGCTGCGCGAGGCGATCGAGCTGTTCCACGAGCAGCACGAGCGGGAGTACTCGTTCCGCCGGGACGATACCCCGGTGCAGATCTACCAGCTGGGCCTGACCGCCATCGGCGTCACGCCCAAACCGGTCGTCGCACCTCACGAGGTCGCGCCCGGTGCCGCACCCGCGGCGCGGCAGACCCGCAAGGTCTACTTCGACGGTCCGGGCTGGGTCGACACCCCGGTGCACGACCGGTTCGAACTGCCCGCCGGAACCCGGTTGACCGGCCCGGCCGTCATCGAGCAGCTGGACTCCACCACCGTCGTGCCGCCGGACGCGCGCGCCGAGATCGACGAGTGGCTGAACATCCGCATCCACCTGACGGAGGCCTGAACCATGACGACCAACGAGCAGGTGACCCCTGCGGGCCTGGACCCGGTGACCTTCGAAGTGCTGAAGAACGCCTTCGTCACCGCGGTCGACCTGATGAGCGAGCAGATCATGCGCACCTGCTACTCGTTCGTGATCTACGCGCGGGACTTCTCCTCCGCGCTGTGCGACGCGGCGGGCAACACCGTGATGCAGGGCAGCTCCGACATCGCCGTGCACGTCGGCACGCTGCACTTCCAGTGCAAGGCGGTGCTGGAGGAGTTCGCCGACGACATCAACCCCGGTGACGTCTTCGCGGTGAACGACCCGTACCGCGGTGGCACGCACTTCAACGACGTCAGCTTCATCCGGCCCATCTTCGTCGGCTCCGAGATCATCGGGTTCGCCCAGAACAAGGGGCACTGGGCCGACGTCGGCGGCAACGTCCCCGGCTCATTCGACGTCAACGCCAAGGAGCACTTCAGCGAGGGTCTGCGCATCACCCCGGTCCGGCTGTGGCACCGCGGCAAGCAGCTGCGCGACGTGGCGCAGCTGCTGGTCTCCAACACGCGGTCGCCCTACAGCTGCATGGGGGATCTCAACGCGCAGGCCGAAGCCACGGCGGTGTGCGAGCGCGAGATCCTCCGGCTCGTCGGTCGCTACGGCAAGGACACCGTCGTGGCGGCGATGGAGGGGGCGCAGGACTACGTCGAGCGCATCGTCCGGCACAAGCTCGCCGAACTCCCGCGCGGGGAGTGGGAAACGGTCGACTACCTCGACGCCGACCCCAGCAAGCCCGAGGGGTTGGTGCCGATCTCGGTCAAGATGCGCATCGACGACGTCGGCATCCACTACGACCTGTCCGGCAGCGCACCGGCGGTGTCGACGTTCCTCAACTCCGGCTACGGCACGACCCACTCCGCGCTGTACGCGGGGACGAAGACGTTCTTCCCCGACGTGCCGCTCAACTCGGGGCTGTACCGGGTGGTGAACGCCGAACTCGGCCCGGAGGGAACGGTCGTCAACGCCGCGTGGCCGACCGCGGTCACCGGGTTCTGCTCTGGGCCCTACGAGAAGTTGATGAACGCGCTGTTCGAGATCTGGTCGCAGGTCATGCCCGAGCGCGCCATGGCGTGCGCGTTCAACCTGGAGTACCTGCTGGTCGGCGGCCGGGACGGTCGAACCGGCGATCGGCCCTACTTCATGTGGTACGACTGGATGGCCGGTGGCTGGGGCGGCCGGGCGACCAAGGACGGATCTGGGGCGACCGCGCCGGTGTTCGGGCCCGGGCTCGCCGTCCAACCGGTCGAAGGTCAGGAACGGCTTTCCCCGGTGTTGACCAGCCAGCACGCCATCGTCACCGACTCCGGCGGTCCGGGGAAGCATCGCGGCGGCTGCGGCCTGGAGAAGGGCGGCGTGCTCACCGACTGCGAAAGCACGGTGATGTCGTACTGCTGCGATCGCGCCCGGTCGATCACCTGGGGCATCTCGGGCGGTCTGCCCTCGCTGCCGCACGGCGTCTGGCTGAACAAGGGCACCGAGGACGAGCGGTTCCTGGGCGCGACCTTCTCGAACGTCGCGATCGAGCCCGGCAACTCGTTCACCCGGCCGTCGGCCGGCGGCGGTGGTTACGGCGATCCGCTCACCAGGGACCCGGATCTCGTCGTCGAGGACGTCATCGACGGTTACGTGTCGGTCGAACGCGCGGCCGCGGACTACGGAGTCGTGGTGCTCCCGATCGACCCGGAACTGGACCAGTACGAAGTGGACACCGCCGCCACCGGGGAACTCCGGGCCTCCATCGCCGCGCAGCGGCGGGACTGGTTGGCCGAGGATCCGCACGCGGTGGCCCGCCGGTACCGCGCGGGCGAGCTCGACATGCTCGACGTGATCCGGCGGTACGGCGTGATCGTCGACTGGGGTACCGGCGAGCTGCACGAGAACACGACGCGCCAGTACCGGGAGCTGCTCCAGAAACGAGCGGCTGCGCACTGGAGCTGAAAACGCGCGTGCGCAACGGCGGTTGAACGCCGTTGCGCACGCGCGATCTTTCGTCAGGCGGCGACCAGGATGCCCGCGATGGTGGCGCTGAGCAGGTTCGCCAGGGTGCCGGCCAGGATGGCGCGGAAGCCGTCGCGGGCGATCCAGCTGCGCTTGGACGGGACCATGCCGCCCAGGCCGCCGAGCAGGACGCCCAGCGAGCCGAGGTTGGCGAAGCCGGTGAGCGCGAAGGTGATGATGGTGGCGCTCTTCTCGGTGAACTGGTGGATCTGCGGGCCGAAGTCGGCGAACGCGACGAACTCGTTGAGCACGATCTTCTCGCCGATGAAGCCGCCCGCGGCCACCGCCTCGTCCCACGGCACGCCGATCACCCACATCAGCGGGGAGAACACGTAGCCCAGGATCTGCTGCATGGTCAGGTCGGCCAGTCCGAACAGGCTGCCGACGCCGCCGATGAGCAGGTTGACCAGCGCGATCAGCGAGACGAACGCGAACAGCATCGCGCCGACGTTCAGCGCCAGCTTCAGACCGTCGGAGGCACCGCTGGCCGCGGCGTCGATGACGTTGCGCGGCTTCTCCTCGACGGCTTCCGCCGCGTCATCGGTGCTGGTCTTGTCGTCCTCAGCGTCCTCGGTGTCGGCTTTGGCCGCACCCGGCGCGTCCTTCTTCTCTGTCGGCTCGGTCGCGGCTTCCTTGCTCTCCGGAACGATGATCTTGGCCATCAGCAGACCGGCCGGCGCGGCCATGAAGCTGGCCGCGATCAGGTGGTCCAGGCTCGCGCCCAGCATCGCGTAGCCGACCATCACGGTCCCCGCGACGGTGGCCAGGCCACCGGTCATCACCGCGAAGAACTCCGAGCGGGTCATCTTCGGCAGGTACGGGCGAACCATCAGCGGCGCCTCGGTCATGCCGAGGAAGACGTTCGCGGTCGCGTTCAGCGACTCCGGCTTCGTGGTGCCCAGGATCTTCTGCAGGCCACCACCGATGATCCGGACCACCCACTGCAGGATGTTCCAGTGGTAGAGCACCGCGGTCAGCGCCGAGATGAAGATGATGATCGGCAGCACCTGGAAGGCCACCACGGTGCCCTCGGTGGGCAGGATCGGCCCGACCATGAATTCGATGCCCTCCTTGGAGGCATCGAGCACCTTCTGCACCGCGTTGCTCACCGCGGACAGCGCCTGCTTGCCCAGGTCCCAGCGCAGCACGATCACCGCGAACAAGATCTGGATCGCCAACGCACCCACCACGGTGCGGGGATTGATCGCGCGCCGGTTGGTCGACAACGCGAACGCCAGCAGCAGCAACACGAGCATGCCGCCGATACCCCACAAGACCTGCACCTGCATCAGCCTTCTCTCCGGTGAACGCCGCGAATGCGACGTGACGTGGAACTCGGGCGATGCTCGCATGCAGGTCAGAGGTCGTGCACAGGGGACTGTCATTTGTGATGGGCATCTCGCGCGTCCTGGTGCGACGCCGGCCCGGTCTGCACCCGCGGCGACTGATCGGTCACTTCCCGGAGTTTTTCCGTTGGGAATACGGGAAAACGCGATCTCCGGCGTATTCCCGTCAAACCCACCGCGGCCCGCGGGCTGGTCGATACGTTCCGCTCCGGCTTGGAGCGGACGAAGGGATGTGGCATGCCGAAACGACCACTACTCGCGACCGCCACCGCGTTAGCCGCGGTGTCGGCCCTCGCACTGCCGGCCACTGCGGTGAGCGCACCGGCCGTACCGCTGACCGGGGTCGCGGCGGTGCAGGACCACTTGCAGGAGTTGCAGAAGATCGCGGAGGCCAACGGCGGGAACCGCGCGGCGGGCCAACCCGGCTACAAGGCTTCGCTCGACCACATCAAGGCGCAGCTGGACGGCGCCGGTTTCGCCACCACGGTCCAGGAATTCGACGCCATGGGCGGCACGACCTACAACCTGCTGGCCGAAACGCCCGAGGGCGACGCCAACAACGTGGTCGTGTTCGGTGCGCACCTCGACAGCGTCAGCCGCGGCCCGGGGATCAACGACAACGGCTCCGGATCGGCGGCGATCCTGCAGGCCGCGCTGGACTACGCGGGCAGCGGTGCGACCCCGAAGAACAAGCTGCGCTTCGCCTTCTGGGGTGCCGAGGAGGAGGGCCTGGTCGGCTCCGCGCACTACGTGGAGTCGCTGCCGCAGGCCGAGCGGGACCAGATCGCCGCGTACCTGAACTTCGACATGGTCGGCTCCCCGAACGCCGGCTACTTCACCTACGACGGCGACGACTCCGACGGCGAGGGCGCCGGGCCGGGGCCGGAAGGTTCGGCGCAGATCGAGAAGCTGCTCAACGACTCGCTGGCCGGCGCCGGAGCGGAGCCCGAGGGCACCGACTTCGACGGCCGCTCCGACTACGGCCCGTTCATCGAGGTGGGCATCCCCGCGGGCGGCACCTTCACCGGCGCCGAGCAGAGCAAGACCGAGGAGCAGGCGCAGAAGTGGGGCGGCCAGGCAGGCGAGGCGTTCGACGCCTGCTACCACCAGTCCTGCGACACGATCGACAACGTCGACACCCAAGCCCTGGACCGGAACCTCCAGGCGATCAACACCGCGGTGACGACCTACGCGGAGCAGTTCCCCCAGCCGTAACGCGCAAACGGCTGGTGTGAACGGGAGCGGGCGGCTTTCGAACCCCGGAAGCCGCCCGCTCTCTTTCGCGTTTCTTAAATAGGCCCCGGAATGCTGTTGCGGGACAGGCAGGCGCCCCCATCCGCCGGCCACGAAATTCCTGGGTCTGCCAGCAATGTTCGAAACCGGATGATCATTTCGAATCCGCTGGAACCGACCTGAGCCTGGCGCGCCTCCGATGCAGCGCCTGGAAAAACCGTTCGCCGGGGCTATCACAGGCGTGATAGCTTCCGCGGCATGAGCTCGTCAGCTGCCAGTTCACCGAAGCGGCGGATCGTTGATGCCGTGTTCCGGCTCGTCGCCCGGGGCGGCGTTGCGGAGGCTTCGCTGCGCAAGGTCGCCGACGAGTCCGGGATCAACATCGGGTCGGTGCGGCACTACTTCGGCAACCACGAAGGTCTCATGGTGGCGGCTGCCGAGGAGGTCGGCGCGCGCATGGAGCGGCGGCTCAACGCCGCGCTGCCGGAGGCCGAGGGGGAGTTGGACGCGGCAGGGCGGCGCGAGCTGGTGGAGGCGGCGTGCCGCGCAGTGCTGCCGGTCGAGAAGCGCAACCGGACGGAGCTGATCGTCCTGGTCGAGCTGATCACCGCAGCTCGGCTGCGCCCGGAGTTCCGGCCGTTGGCCATGCGGATGGGTGCGGACCTGCGGGAGGTCTTCCGGCAGGTCCTGGCGATCGCGCACGTGCCGGACGCCGAACTGGAGGCGGAGCGGCTGACCGCGTTGATCGGCGGGCTGACGTTCGACCTGGTCTACCCGCACGGGCCGCAGGACGTCACGTTGACGACCGATGTGCTGCGCCACCACATCACCGCGCTGATCTCGCCGATGAACTGACGAACTTCCGCGCAGTTAGGGGAATCAACTGCCATGGGGCACGTTGAATTGCAGAAGGTGCACTACGTCCTCCCGGACGGACGGGTGCTGCTCGACGACGTTTCGTTCCGGGTGGGTGATGGTGCGAAAGCCGCGCTGGTCGGGCCGAACGGCGCGGGGAAGACGACGCTGCTGCGTCTGGTTTCGGGGGATCTCGCGCCGACCGAGGGCGGCATCGTGCGCTCCGGCGGGCTCGGTGTGATGCGCCAGTTCATCGGCCACGCGCACGATGATTCGACGGTGCGGGACCTGATGGTCTCGTTGGCCGGGCCTCGGCTTCGCGCGGCGGCGGAGAGGCTGGAGCGGACCGAGAACCGGCTCATCGAGCAGGACGACGATGCTGCTCAGATCGCCTATGCCGAGGCGATCGCGGAGTACACCGACGCGGGCGGCTACGACGCGGAGGTGCTTTGGGACGTCTGCTGCACCGCCGCGATCGGCGTGTCCTACGACCGGGCCCGGTTCCGTGAACTGCGGAAGCTCTCTGGTGGCCAGCAGAAGCGGCTGGCGCTCGAAGCGCTGCTGCGCGGTCCGGACCAGGTGCTGCTGCTCGACGAGCCGGACAACTACCTCGACGTGCCGGGCAAGCAGTGGTTGGAGGAGCAGATCAGGGAAACCACGAAGAGCGTGCTGTTCGTGACCCACGACCGGGAGCTGCTGCACCGCACCGCGAACCGGATCGTGACGGTCGAGCTGGGCGCTGTAGGCAACCGGACTTGGGTCCACGGCGGCGGTTTCGCCACCTACGACCAGGCCCGTGAGGACCGGAACTCCAGATTGGACGAGCTTCGCCGCCGCTGGGACGAGGACCGGGCGAAGCTGGTCCGGCTGGTCCAGATGCTCAAGCAGAAGGCGTCGTACAACGACACCATGTCGGCCCGCTACCAGGCGGCGCAGACCCGGCTGCGCAAGTTCGACGAAGCCGGCCCGCCGGAGGCGGTGCCGCGCAAGCAGAACGTGAAGGTGAAGCTGGCCGGCGGGCGCACGGGCAAGCGCGCAGTGGTCTGCGAGGACCTGGCGCTGGACGGGCTGACCAATTCGTTCAACACCGAGATCCGCTACGGCGAGCGAATCGCAGTGCTGGGCGCCAACGGCTCCGGCAAGTCGCACTTCCTGCGACTGCTCGCCCGAGGAGGCAGTGACGACGTCCCGGTACCGGACCAGGATGCGCTGGCCTCGGTGGCGCACACCGGTCTCGCGCGTCTGGGCGCGCGAGTGGTGCCGGGCATGTTCGCGCAGACCCACGAGCACCCGGAGTTCACCGGGCGCACGCTGCTGGAACTGCTGATGGGCGGGGGAGAGCGGCGCGCGGGCATGACCCGTGAGGAAGCCAGCCGCCTGCTCGCCCGCTACGACATCGTGCAAGCGGCCCAGCGCCCGTTCGACACGCTCTCCGGCGGCCAGCAGGCCCGGTTCCAGATCCTGCTGCTGGAACTGGAAGGCGCGAACCTCCTGCTGCTGGACGAACCCACGGACAACCTCGACCTGGTCTCGGCGGATGCCCTGCAAGCAGGCCTGGACGAGTTCGACGGAACGGTGATCGCGGTGACCCACGACCGCTGGTTCGCCCGCTCCTTCGACCGCTTCCTGGTCTTCCACGCCGAAGGCCAGGTCCGCGAGTCAGCAGAACCGGTCTGGAGGGAAGGGGCCCGGTAGCCGGGCCAGATCGGGGGCAGAACCCGGCTACTGGGGAGGATCGGCGCGGTGTCGGGGAGGGATCGACGCGCCGACCCGGTCAGGGGGTGTTCGGCGGCGGCCACACCACAGGTTCAGCGGAAACCGCGCTCTCACCCGGCCATTCGCGAAGCCGATGGCGGCCCGTGTACTCAGCAGTCCGCTCGGCCTCGACGTCGTCGATCAACCGCCACACGTCGTAAGAACCCTCGCCAGCATCCCCGTGCTGCCGATGCGACGACGGTAAGAGCAGCATCCCCCAGGTGACGAGGTTGATCGCAACGAGCGCGCCGAGCTGAAGCCAGAACACGGAAACCCTCCATCCGTCCGAAGTGGATACTCAGCGACGTGGCCGCTTGACGCATTCCTGATTCCGCAGCTGCGCAGGACCACGCCGGGTGCTGCGAGCCTGATGGGGAGCAGCGGTCCGCATGGCAGCGATCTGCACGCAGATCCGGCAGCGCGGCCGAGTGGTGGTCGGATGCCCAACGGCGGCCCACATGACAACGGCCCCGCAAGCCCCATCACCACCCGCCTGAGCAACGAAGTGCGTCTCCAGCGCCCGCAACCCAGGCGAAGGCAACCACCGAGGCCAAACCTCAACACCGAACATCCACGTCTCCTTCGTTGTCCCGTTCCTGCTGTTCGGAGCTTGTTGTCAAATGATCCGACAACGACGGTAACTACTCAACGTGTTACCGTGATCGCAACGAGTGATGTAGTGGTGACTGTGGAGGCGTGACATGGCCAGAACCCCGAAAGCGCGGGCGTTGGGGGCTGCACTTCGCCAGATGCGTGAGGACCGCGGGCTGAAGTTGAGGGAGTTCGCTTTCACGCTTGGTCGGGATGCTGGTGTGCTGTCTCGGTGGGAAACGGGGGAGCGGACTCCGAAGCCCGAGCAGGTCGCGCAGATCTTGACCGCTCTCGGCGTTGTTGGTGACCGATACGAGGAGATCGTCGGGCTTGCTTACGACACCGATGCTCCGCAGTGGGTTGCAACGCGGCTGCCGGATCAGAAGCAGCAGCTCGCGGCTCTGGTCGACTGCGAGCAGAACGCGTCGGAGATAGTCGAAGTCGCGCCCCTGCTGGTACCAGGGTTGTTGCAGACCGCTGGGTACATACGAGCGATCATGTCGGCTGGTGGCGTCCCGGCTGGAGAGGTTGCCACGCGAGCTGCGATCAGGATCGGCCGGAAGGACGTCATCTTGCGAAAGGAACCCGCCAGGTTTCTTGCCTTGGTGGGAGAGGGTGCCTTGCGGCAGGTGGTTGGCGACGGCGACACCATGATCGAGCAGCTACGGCACCTCATCGAGATGAGCGAGCGCCCCAACATCGATGTGCGGATCGTGCCTTACAAGAGTGGCTGGAATCCTTCGCTCGAAGGTGGATTTTTGCTGATCAAGCAGGAGAAACTTGACCCTGTGGTGGCATTGGAGAACCGGAGGTCGGGGCTGTTCCTGCACGAGTACGACGATGTCGCTGTCTACGAGCAAGCAGTGGAGAGCGTGGCTCAGGCCGCGTTGGGTCCGACGGCCACCAGAACGTTGCTCCGGAAGGCAGTCAAGAACGTGGAGACCATCGATGAGTGACAAGTACACATGGCTCAAGTCCAGCCGCAGTCAGAACTTACAGACATGCGTGGAGTTATCTCGTCCGCACGGCTTGATCAGGGATTCGAAGGACCCGGACGGGCCGGTGTTGGACGTCAATGTCACGACCTTCTTGCGGGCTGTGAAGGCTGGTCGGTTCGAGCGGTGATGCGGTGGTGGGGGTTTCCAAATTTAGGGAAATTTGGAAATCCCCACCACCGTCGGACGAAGCGGGGCACCTGTGCGTAGGTGCCCCGCTTCGCGTTGGTGACAGGCTCAGCTCTTCTTGGGGGTGTTCAGGAACGTCTCCAGGGAGTCGTCCATGGCTTCCCACCACGGGGTGTGGTGGATCGGGGCTTCGGTTCCCGTGCAGGGGGAGGGGAAGCCCCGGTCTCGGTAGCCGGTGATGGATTCCTGCTTGTCGTGCTCCCAGTCCCGGAAGAGCTTGCGGGTGAGGTCGAGGTCGAACTTCGGGTAGTCCACGTCGGCGAGTAGTTCCGCCACGTGGTCGGCCTGGAAGTTGATCATCCCCTCGTCGTCGGTGAGCGTCGACTCGCGCTCGACCCACGCGTTGATGTCGGCTGCCATCTCGTTGCGGGACGGCAGCGACACCCGGCCGAGCACGTAGTCGCGGGCGTACCAGGCCTCGGCGTCGAACAGGGTCATCGTGTAGAACTGGTCCTGCATGCCCAGGTACATCAACTTCGGGTTGTCCAGCCAGAACACGCCCTTGTACAGGTTCGCCGGGTAGAGCACGTTCTTGGTGCGCAGCCGCAGCTCGTCGGCCAGGAACGGGAAGTGGTGCTTGTACCCGGTGCACAGCACGATCGCGTCGATCTGGCGGGTGGTGCCGTCCTTGAAGCGGGCGACGTCGCCGTCCATTTCCAGCAGCTGCGGGACCTCTTCGATGCCCTCCGGCCACTTGAAGTCCATCGGCGCGGTGCGGTAGGTGATCGTCACCGACTTCGCGCCGTACTTCTTGCTCTGCAGCGCCAGGTCCTCCGCCGAGTAGCTGCTGCCCATGACCAGCACGTTCTTGCCGGCGAACTCGCGGGCGTCGCGGAAGTCGTGGGAGTGCAGGATCCGGCCGGGGAACGACTCGAAACCCGCGTAGTGCGGCACGTTCGGCACCGAGAAGTGACCGGTGGCGACGATGACGTGGTCGAACACCTCCTGCCGGGTCTCGTTGCTGCTGAGGTCCTCGACGGTCACCGTGAACTGGTCGGTGGCCGAGTCGTGCGACACGAAGCGCACCGCGGTGCCGAACTGGATGAACCGGCGGACGTCGTTCTTCTTCGCCCGGCCCAGGATGTAGTCGGCGAGAACCTCGCGGGGCGGGAACGACGGGATCTGCTTGCCGAAGTGGTCTTCGTAGGTGTAGTCGGCGAACTCCAGGCACTCCTTCGGCCCGTTCGACCACAGGAAGCGGTACATGCTGCCGTGCGCGGGCTCGCCGAACTCGTCGAGTCCGGTGCGCCACGAGTAGTTCCAGAGACCGCCCCAGTCGCTCTGCTTCTCGAAGCACACGATCTCGGGCACCTCGGCACCCTTCTTGCGCGCTTCTTCGAAGGCGTGGAGCTGGGCCAGACCGCTGGGGCCAGCGCCGATCACAGCAATGCGGGACGTCATCGGTTGCATCTCCAATGCGAATTCGTTCGATCAGGTCGGGGTTCGAGGACCGCTCAGACGACCGATCGGTTGTTCTTCTTGGCTTCCCGGTGGTCCTTGGCCACCGCCATGCACATCACGATCAGCACGATCGCGGTCAACGCCGGCCACACCAGGATGTAGGCGGCCAGAAGCAAGTTCTCCATGGCACGTACTCCGTTCTTCGTCGCAGGCCGATGATCAGCGGACGGCTTCGACGGGCTCGGGCTGGTCCTTCAGCTGGAATTCGGTGACGCGCTCGTTGATGAGCGCGAAGTCGAACCGGTCCTTGTTGGCCATGCTGATCGCGACGCACACGACGGTGCTGACGCCGTAGGAGACAAGCGAGCCGAGCAGCGTCGGGTAGTCCCGCAGAAAGCCCATGATCAGCGGGAACAGCACCACGCCGGCGATGCCGCCGACGGTGAAGCCGACCTGCTTGCCGAACAGGCCGAACGCCATGAAGCCGAACACCACGGCACCGCCGATGACCGCGGCGAACTCCATCACGAGCGCGGTGATCCCGGTCAGCGCGACCAGCTCGAAGCGCGCCACGAGGAAGAATGCCAGCGCGACGACCACGGAGACGGTGAACGCCAGGTTGGTGATCCGGTCCCAGTAGAAGCTGGCGATCACCGGGAACACCAGGGCGCCCCACAGCGCGCCGACGAACACCAGCAGGTCGAGGATGTTGAAGTTCGACACCGCGAACATCACGCCGAGCGCGGTGGCCGCGATCATCGTGATCCGTCCGATGTGGAGCATCGTGCGCGGGTTGACCTTGCCGCGCGCCAGGTTCTTGCCGTAGATGTCGGTCATCACCAGCGAGGACAGCGCCGCGAGGTCGGAGTCCGCAGTGGACGACAGCGAACCGATCACCATGATGAACAGCAGGCCGACCATCACCGGGGACAGGTACTCGGACGCCATCTGCGGGATGATGTTGTTCATGTCGCCGTTCATCGGCTGCAGACCGACCATCACGGCCAGCAGACCCAGCATGCCCAGGCCGATCACCGTGCCGGCGTAGCCCAGGGTCGCGGTGATGAAGGTGCTCTTGATCCGGTCCTGTCGCACCGCGAACAACCGCTGCGCGATGGTCTGGTTGCCGATGGCGTAGGCGAGCACCGCCGCCAGGTACGGACCGCCCTGCTCCAGGAACGCCTCACCTGAGAAGAAGTTCGCCTGCTCGTCGGTCAATCCGGCCATGCCCTGGTCGAGGGCGCTGATGCCGCCGGTCGCGAAGAACACCATCGGGACGATGAGCGCGGCGGCGATCATCATCGCGACGAGCTGCGCGAAGTCGGTCATCACCGAAGCCCGGAAACCGGACCACAGGGTGTAGGCGAGCACGCCGACCGCGGCGATCAGCACGCCGTGCAGGAAGCTGAACGGCGTCAGGATCTCCATCAGCGCGCCAGCGGCGGTGAAGTTCGCCGTCAGGCTGATGACGCTGCCGACGATGTTGGACCCGGCCAGGATGAGCTGGCTGGAACGGCCGTGGCGCGCGTGCATCACCTCGGCCAGGGTGTGGGCCTTGGGCGCCACCTTGCGGAAGTGCCGACCGAACGGGTAGATGCACAGGATCATCAGCGCACCCCAGAGCCCGTAGTGGATCGGCCCCGACACGCCGTAGGTGTAGCCCGAGTTGGCCGCCGCGTAGAGCGAGGCGGCCCACACCCAGGTCGCGGTCATGCTCGCGGCGGAGATGCCGAAGCCCACCGCGCCGTTGGAGACCATGAACCCGTCGACGTTCTCCTTCTTCTCCCGAATGGTGAGAGTCATGAGGAACGTGAGCCCGTAAAATGCGATCAATAACAGAGCGGTCGATACCGCACTGAGTTGAAACACTACTCCTCCGAAATCGTTTTTCGCTCGCACGCAATTCTCGAGCCCGGTGGGCGAAAATGCGCGACTCCCAATAGTGCCTATACGAAATTTCGGGAGATATGAACCCCGAAGTAACTTTCACCACAACTCGTGCGCTGCAAGTTTCCGCATCGTGAAAGTTAACGTGACATTTATGTCACATTTCTTCATTTCGCTAGACAACTGGTTGCTAATGGGGTCTGATAGATTGCTCCGGTCGGGCGTCCCGGAGTGGAGATGGATCTCCGGATTCAGGCAACGCACTAATGTGCGCGGAGTGATTTCGACACCGGGCACGCACCCTGCTTTTGCTGCGAATATGCCGTCCTCGTGCTGGTAGGGGCGGTCTCGCAGCTGCCCGGCTCGTCGTGGCCCTGTCGCCAGTGAACGTCGAGCGCATCTGGGAACGGGTGCGCCCGGTTGGTGGCTGGCGGCAAGGCTCTTCCTGTGCCGCAGCGGTCGTTACTGGCGGGTACTCGCCAATTTCTCCGGTTTTCGGCCGGATTCTCCTTGAATGGTGACGTTTTTCGATCTCTCCGATCGGAGGAAGAATGCGTCACTTACGGCACGTCCTCGGTGCCGCGGCGGTGGTGGCGACGGCGAGCACCATGCTGGCCGCACCGGCGTTCGCGACATCCGCCGCCGAGAACTACGCAGCGCTGGGCGACTCCTACGCCTCCGGGGTCGGCTCCCGGGAGTACTTCGACGACAGCGGGGACTGCTTGCGCAGCCCCAAGGCCTACGCGCAGCTGTGGGCCGATTCGCACGACGTCGCCAACTTCGACTTCGCCGCTTGTTCGGGCGCGGTGACCGACGACGTCAACAGCAACCAGCTCGACAAGCTCAGCTCCGACACCACGCTGGTCACCATCTCCATCGGTGGCAACGACGTCGGCTTCTCCAGCGTGATCCAGGACTGCTTGCTGGGCACGAACGACAAGTGCGACTCGGCGGTCGCCGGAGGCGAGGACAAGGCCCGCAACGAGCTGCCCGCCAAGCTCGACGCCACCTACGCCAACATCCGCGAGGCCGCCCCCAACGCCAAGGTCGTGGTGCTCGGCTACCCGCGCCTCAACTCGCTCGGCAGCTGCGGCATTCCGTTCTTCTCCGACGCCAAGCGACAGCGCATCAACGACGGCTCCGACGTGCTGGCCGGGGTGATCTCCGAGCGCGCCGAGGCGGCCGGGTTCACCTACGCCGACGCCCGGGACGCGTTCGACGGTCATGGTGTCTGCGCCTCCGAGGAGTGGATCAACGGCCCGAGCAGCCCGCTGGTGGAGTCCTTCCACCCGAACGTCAACGGGTACGCCAACGGCTACCTCCCGGTGCTCAACGCGATCACCGGCTGACAGACCGCGAGGGGTGGTGGTTTCCCCGACGAACTGCCACCTCTCGCGCACCAGCTCAACAACCGGGGTGCGCATCCCGAGCGGAGCGGATGATCGCGTTGATCCGCCGGGAATGCGCGCCGCGCCAGTACACCCGACCGCAGTCGCGGCACCGGGCGTACTCGTCGTAGTAACGCCGGGTTCCCGGTTCGATCTCCTCCTCTACGTCCTCTTTGGACACTCGAACCAGCAGCCCGTTGCACGAGGTGCAGCGCGTCCACGGTGCCAGCGGGGGAGCGAACCGCTCGATGACGTCCACCAGCTGCCGCGCCGGATCGGATCCCCGAACGTAGGCACCAGCCCACAGCGCCCGACGTTGCAGCAGTCCCCGGTCCTGGGTGAGCAGCATCCGGTGCTCCCGCGACGCCTTCGCGATCAGCTCGTCATCGTCGGCGTCGTTGCGATAGGCGGTGTCCACGCCGACCAGCCGCAGCCGCCGGGCGAGTTTGCCCAGGTGCACGTCCAGCAGGAACCGCGGGGGAGCGGCCTGCGGGCGCGCAACCGATCGGATCTCGACGGTCATCCCACCGCACGGCTGGTATCCGGGATCGCGCGGCACACCGTCGGCCAGCAGCGCTCCGATCTCGGTCAACGGCACGCCCAACGACTCGGCGAGGTGTCCGAGCGTCGCCGTGCCGTCGTAGGTCACCTCGACCACGTCGCCCCGGTTCCGCGGAGCGGCGAAGAACCGCAGCTCCGGGGCGATGCGCACGCGCAGCGTCGGTGCCATGTGCACATGGTCGACCGGCGACTCCGCTCGCGCCATCGCCCCGGCTCCGCTACGAGCGCGCGGGCACGGCCTCGTCGAGGCCGCTCAGCGCCTGCGGCAACGCGCCCTGGTGCAGGACGCCGAGGCGCTGGGTGGCGCGGGTCAGGGCGACGTAGAGCTCGGCCGCGCCGCGCGGGCCGTCGGCGAGGATCCGCTCCGGATCGACCACCAGGACCGCGTCGTACTCCAGGCCCTTCGTCTCCGACGCCGGCACCGCGCCCGGCACCTCCGGCGGTCCGATCACGACGCTGGTGCCTTCGCGACCGGCTTCGTCCCGCGTGAACTCCTCCACCGCAGCGACCAGCTCGTCCCCGCTGACCTGCCGGGACCACGGCTGGACACCGCAGGAGCGGACCGAGTCCGGCGGCGCGACCTCGGGCGCGAACTCGGCGAGGACCGAAGCCGCGACGGCCATGATCTCGGCCGGGGTGCGGTAGTTCACCGTCAACGACCGGTAGACCCAGCGGCCGGGCACGTACGGCTCCAGCATCGCGCCCCACGAGGTCGCCCCAGCGGCCGAGCGGCGCTGGGCGAGGTCGCCGACCACCGTGAACGACCGGTTTGGGCAGCGCCGGATCAGCACCCGCCAGTCCATTTCGGACAGTTCCTGGGCCTCGTCGACCACGACGTGCCGGTAGGTCCAGTCCCGGTCGGCGGCGGCGCGCTCGGCCAGGTCGCGGGTGTCGCGCTCGACGAAGCGGTCCGCCAGCTCGTCGGCGTGCAGCAGGTCCTGGGCGAGCAGGTGGTCCTCGTCGTCCATCATGTCCTGGCGCTCCATCTGGAGGATCTCCATGACACCGGCGGCGTACTCGGCCTCCCGCTTGCGCTCCCGCTCGGCCGCCTGGTCGGCCGACTTGACGCGACCGAGCAGATCGACCAGCTCGTCGAGCAGCGGCACGTCCGACACCGTCCACGCATTGCCCTGAGCCCGCAGCAACGCCTCGTCCGCGCCCGCCGCGCGCAGGCGCTCGGGGGACTCGTACAGCGGAGCCAGCAAGGTCTCGGGCGTCAGCACGGGCCAGAGCTCGTCGAGCGCGGCGGTGAACGCGTCGCTGCGCGCCAGCTCCTCGATGAGGTCACCGCGCAGCTGTTCCCAGGCCTCCTTGTCGTCCCTGGTCAGCCAGCCCCGGCCGATCCGGGCGATGGCTCGCTCGGTGAGCACGTACGTCACGATCTCGGTGAACACCGCACGCGCCTCGTTGTGCGGCACACCGCTGTCGCGCGCCTCCTGCCGCGCCCATTCCGCGGTCTCGGCGTCGATGCGGACGGTGACGTCGGACAGCTCGATGTGAAACGGCTGCTCCGGCAGCCGCTGCCGGTCGGCGATCGCCGCGGCCAGCACGTCCAGCATCTTCAGCGAGCCCTTGATCCGCGCGGCATCCGGAGCGTCCTCGGCGGTGACGCGCAGGCCCGGCACGAGGTCACCGGCGGTCATGAACACCACGTCGGACTCGCCCAGCGACGGCAGGACGCGACCGATGTGGTTCAGGAACGCCGGGTTGGGCCCGACCACCAGCACGCCGTGGCGCTCCATGCGCTCCCGCTGCGTGTAGAGCAGGTAGGCGACGCGGTGCAGGGCCACCACGGTCTTGCCGGTGCCCGGACCGCCCTCGATGACCAGCACGCCCGGGTGGTCGAGCCGGATGATCTCGTCCTGCTCGGCCTGGATGGTGGCCACGATGTCGCGCATGCCCTCACCGCGCGGCGCGTTGACAGCCGCGAGCAGAGCGGCGTCGCCCTGCGCGTCGCCGTCGGGACGGCCGAGCACTTCGTCGGTGAAGGCGGCGACTTCGCGGCCGCGGGTGTGAAACTGGCGGCGCCGGTGCATGTTCTCCGGGTTCGCGCCGGTGGCGGTGTAGAACGGGCGAGCGGCCGGTGCTCGCCAGTCCAGCAGCATCGGCTCGTAGTCGTCGTCCTCGTCGAAGATGCCGATCCGTCCGATGTAGGAGCGCTCGCCGGAGATGCTGTCCAACCGGCCGAAGCACAGCCCGTTGTCGGCCACGTCCAGCCGCTTGACCTCCTTGCCCAGCATGCGCACCTCGACGTCGCGCTCCACGGATGTTCCGCCGTGATCGCGCAGTGCCGTCCGGAACTCGCCCTTCACCCGCGTGCGCTCGGCGTCGAGCCGTGCGTAGAGCTCGGCCGCGTAGTCCTGCTCGGACCGCAGCTCGTCTTCGTACCCCTGATTTGACACTTGCCCCTCGCAGCGGCTATTCTGATACCAGGTTCGGCGGAGTCCTCATTGGACAGTGGTGGACACGCCGACTTTTCATTTTCCCACTCGTGTCAAATCCGCTGGCGGAACACGAAGATGCGGGACTCCGAACAACAGCGAGCGGTACTCGCCTGGGCTGAGTACCGCTCGCTGCGTTTTCGGGTGATTACTCGCTGGGTTCGAACTCGCCGGTGGCCAGGCGGCTGTTCTTGATGCTGTAGGTGAAGTACAGCGTGAGCGCCAGGCCCAGCCAGATCGCGAACATCAGGTATGTCGTCCACGGCAGTTGGGAGATCAGGTAGGCGCAGGCCAGGATGCTCAGCGCCGGGACCACCGGGTAGCCCGGGACGCGGAAACCGCGCTGCAGGTCCGGGCGGGTGCGGCGCAGGATCACCACGCCGACCGAGACGACCGTGAAGGCCACCAGCGTGCCCATGCTGGTCAGGTTCGCCAGCGTGTTCAGCGGCACCACCGCCGCCAGCAGGCCGACGAACGCCGAGACGACCAGGGTGTTGCGGATCGGCGTTCGGCGGCGTGGGTGGACCGCGTGGAACATCTTCGGGACCATCCCGTCGCGGCCCATCGAGAACAGGACCCGCGTCTGGCCGTAGATCGTGGTCAGCGTGACGCCGAAGATCGACACGACACCGCCCGCGGCGAGCACGATGGCGGGCCAGCCCGAGCCGGTGACGTTGCCCAGGATCGCCGCCAGGCCCGCGTCCTGGCCCTCGAACTCCTGCCACGGCTGGGCGCCGATCCCGGCCAGGGCCACCAGCAGGTAGATGGTGGTGACGATCGCGATGCACCAGAAGATCGCCAGCGGCATCGTCCGGCGCGGATCCTTGACCTCCTCGCCGGCGGTGGAGACGGTGTCCATACCGATGTAGGAGAAGAACACCATCGACGCCGCAGCGCCGACACCGGCCGCACCGTAGGGCGCGAACGGGTTGAGGTTGTCGGCGTTGAACGCGGTGAACGCGACGGCGACGAACAGCAGCAGCACGGCGAGCTTGATGCACACCGTGATCGCGTTGATCGTCGCCGACTCCTTGGCGCCCCGCATCAGCAGCACGCAGCAGGCGGTGACCAGCACTGCGGCGGGCACGTTCAAGATCCCGCCCTCGCCGGGCGGTGCGCTGAGCACGGCGGGCAACTGCCAGCCGAAGACGTCGCCGAGCAGCGCGTTGAGGTATTCACCCCAGCCGACCGCCACGGCCGAGGCCGCCACTCCGTACTCCAGCAGCAGGCACGCACCGACGACGAACGCGATGAGCTCGCCCATCGTGGCGTAGGCGTAGGTGTAGGACGCGCCGGCCACCGGGATCGTGGAGGCCAGCTCGGCGTAGCAGAGCGCGGTGAGCGCTGCGGTCACCGCGGCCAGCACGAACGAGACGATGATCGCCGGTCCGGCCTTGGGCACGGCTTCGTTGAGCACGATGAAGATGCCGGTGCCGACCGTGGAGCCGACGCCGATCATGGTCAGCCGGGCCAGGCCCAGCGACCGCTTCAGCTCGCCGCCGCCGGAGTCGGCGCCGGTCTCGGCGTTGAGCAGGCTGATCGGTTTGCGCCGCATCACCCGGCCCCAGCCGGCGGCGGGTTCAGCGGTGGGCGCGGAACCGGACATGCATGCTCCCCTGTGGACATCCGACGATCGTTGTTCGCAGCGGGAAAATGGTGAAACACCGGGTTCGACGCCCCGAACCCGGGGCGGCCGAATTGTTGATCGCTCCGACGTCGGACTCTATGGACGACAAATATCGTCGTCAACGACGTTGAGCACGGCAAATTCTTCGTCTGCCGTGAAGCGCTGGCCGTTCATTTCCAGACCGCCCGATTGTGTCGCACGGCACGCGCCGGATTGACCTGGTTGCGCGGTTGTTCCCATTACCGCCGGGATGACCGCTCACCCGTGGTGGTGACCCCACCCGTCGGCAGGGTGCGGGGGACGTGCTGCTCGGTGCCGCGCTCGACGATCACGAACTGGCCCATCATCCCCTCGTCCTCGTGCTCGAGGATGTGGCAGTGGTACATGTACGGGGTCCGCGGATCGGTGTCGTGCCCGAACTCCACGGCGATGCGGACCTTGGTCTTGCCGGGCACGAACACGGTGTCCTTCGGCCCGCTCAGGTACTCCGGCGGCGGTGCGCCGTCGATGTCGATGATCCGGAACGCGACCTCGTGGACGTGGAAGTTGTGGTCGTAGACGATGTTGTCTAGCTCCCAGGTCTCTCGCGCCCCGGCCGGCACCACCTCGTCGATGCGGTGGCGGCCCTGGTCGAAGAAGGGCTCAGCAACGAGGAGATCACCCAGCGCCTGGTGATCAGCCCGGCCGCCACCACCAAAACCCACGTGAGCCGAGCCCTGACCGAGCCCGGAGCCCGAGACAGGGCCCAGCTCGTCGCCCTGGCCTATCGCCACGGCCTGCTCAAACCCGCCTGACCAGCTGTCTGCTCCGCACTGGTTTACGCAATTTCAAGGGAAATCAGACGTCCGATTTCCCTTGAAATTGCGTCCCCCGCTCACGAGAACAGGCTCTGGCCCCAGTACTCGTCGTCCCGAACGTCGTGCGTCACGGCCGATCTGGTCGGTGGGTTGCCCTACGGGGCTGTGGTGTCCGCGCGACCGTAGCAATCTTCCAGTCGGACGACGTCCTCGCGCCAGCTCTGGCCCGCCGTGGACGCTTCCAGGAGAACCGCGTCCGAGATCGCCGTGATCCGGTGCAGGACGTTGGGTGGGATGTGCACCGACTGTCCGGCAACGAGTTCAGCGGCCACCAGGTCCGTGCTGCTCGGGCCGATCTCGAGCCGGACCCGACCGGCTTGCACCGCAACTGTCTCCTCCTTTTCGCGGTGGTACTGCAGGGAAAGGGAATGGTCCGCCCGCACGTGCAGCACCTTTCCGACGTAGCGTCCTTCGGCGATCGCGAAGATCTCTTCGTGCCCCCAGGGCTTGTCCACTCGAAGCACCGCCGCGATGTCCGGTGCCACCACCGTCCGCGTCATGCCACGTCGCCCCTCTCGTGCTCGAGCGCGGGGACCACGCGAACCGGAACATCTCGCGGCCGCCCATCCGCGTCGATCATCGCTGGACGTCTGAACTGCGCCATGGTGTTGTCGACCAGCACCGACCTGCCCGTGGACTGGGCCAAGTCCGCAGCGGCGAGGGAGTGCACGACGTTCAACCCGTCCCTGCCCGAGGTGAGTGGCGAGGCGCCCGTGCGGATGCAGTCGACGAAGTGCTCGTCCTGGACAAGGAGCGGTTCTCGGAACGCCACGTGCGGAGAGACGATGTCCCCGGAGCGGTAGGTCACCGGCATCGCGTAGGAGTTCTCGGTGTTGCCGGGGTGCCGGAGATCGACCCCGGAGTCGTAGATCCGGACCCGGTCCTCGTCCAGGAGATCGTTGTAGATCGCCATCTTGCGGTCGCCGACGACGGTGACGCGGCGAACCTTCTGCGGGTTCAACCAGCTCACGTGGACGAAGGCCGAAGTCGCGGAGTTCGCCAGTTCCAGCCGGAGATGCGCCACGTCGGCGTGCCGGCCGCTGACGTTGTGCTGGGCCCACGCCGCGACCGAGCTCGGGGTGTCGTCCATCAGGTAGGAGATGATCGACAGGTCGTGCGGGGCCAGGTCCCAGATGGCGTTGACGTCGTGCTGGTAGAGCCCGAGGTTCAACCTCGCGGTGTCGATGTAGAAGATCTTCCCGAGCTCTCCGGACCGGATGATCTCGCGCAGTTTGCGGACCGCGGCGTTGTAGATGAACGTGTGCCCGGCCATCAGGTGGAGTCCGCGCTGCTCAGCGGTCTCGACCAAGCTGTGCGCATCGCGCACGGACGTGGCCAACGGCTTTTCGACCAGCGTGTGCTTGCCCCGGTCCAGCGCCTGCATCGCGATCTCGGCGTGCGTCGTGGGCGGTGTCGCGACGACCACGCCGTCGACGAGGTCGGAAACCTCCGCCAGGCTCCGCACCGCGGTCGCCGCCGGGAAGTTCCGCTGGGCCTCGGCCCGCCGAGCCGGGTCGGCGTCCACCACGACGACGTTCACATCGGGCAGGGTGCTGAGAACTCGAACGTGCTTCGAACCCCAATAGCCATATCCGACTACGGCTACCCACGTAGAACTACTCAATTCCGTAACCCCCCCAGGTTGTGTGATGCCGTTCGCGCCACCACAATTTCGTGCAGCGAACCCAATTCCGTGAATGGAACTGCGATCCACGCGGCGCATGGGTCGGCGGCGAAGGGTGGACCTGTGCCGCGGCTGGCCTGCGATTGCGCAGGAAAGACCATAAACGACGCGCATGATCGATGCTGGGCCGTTCGTTCGACATCACTCGACCGGTGATAGATTGTGTTTTCGCTGGAATCTCGCGGAGACGCACCGATATGCTCCTATCCACTGGGGGTTCTTTCACGTCATCGCACGCCGCGCCATCGCGCATTCGACGGCCGGTATGCCGATTCCACGCTGTGAATCAGAAGCGTGAATATCGTGTGCGTCCAATCCGGATCAAATCGGATCTCGGTGGAAGTCGTGTCCGCGCATCGAGCGTCAGGGCCGGTATTCGCCGCGCGGTGGTCGGACTCCCGCACGACAGCATCTGAATCACGAGGTGACCAATGACTGTGGCGTACCAGCCCATTCCTTTCCTGGATCTCAAAGCCATCCACGGCGAGCTGCAGGACGAACTCGATCTGGCCTGGAAGTCGGTCGTGCAGCATGGGAATTTCCTGGGCGGTCCGGATATCGATCGCTTCGAAGATGAGTTCGCGACCTACTGCGAGGCGTCGAAGTGCGTGGGCGTCGGGAATGGAACCGATGCGCTGGAGCTGATCCTGCTCGCGTTGGGCATCGGCCGTGGCGATGAAGTCGTGGTTCCGACGAACACGTTCGCCGCCACCGCCGAGGCCGTGCGCACCGTCGGCGCTCGGCCGCGGTTCGTGGACGTCCTCCAGGACACCCTGCTCTTGGACCCGGATGCCGTTGCTGCTGCGGTCAATTCGCGCACGGCAGCGCTGATCGGTGTGCACCTCTTCGGTCAGCTGGCCGACGTGCCGCGGCTGGCATCCGTGGCAGCCCGCCACGGTCTGGCGTTCATCGAGGACGCCGCTCAAGCACATGGCGCGCGGCTGGGCGGGAGGCGTGCCGGAAGTGCCGGCCACGCCGCGGCGTTCAGCTTCTATCCCGGCAAGAACCTGGGAGCGCTGGGCGACGGAGGCGCCGTCGTGACGGACGACCCCGCGCTGGCCGACCGGGTCCGGCAACTGGCCAACCACGGTCGGTCGGCGCGCGACCGCCACCGCCACGAGGTGTCCGGCCGCAACAGCCGACTGGACAGCCTCCAGGCGGCGGTGCTGCTGGCGAAACTGCCGAGGCTGGACCGCGACAACGATCGTCGGCGTTCTGTGATGGCCCGCTATCGCGCCTGGCTGCCGGACTGGTGCACGCCGGTCGCGGTAGCCCCTGGCGCCGCGCCGGTGCACCACCTCGCGGTGGTCCGCACCGCAGACCGCGAACGGGTCACCGAAGCGCTGACAGCCGCGCAGATCGGATGGGGCGTGCACTACCCGGTTCCGTGCCACCAGCAGCCGGCCTTCGCGGAGTTCGGCGAACGGCTTCCGGTGGCGGAACAGGCGGCCGGTGAAATCCTGTCCCTGCCGATGTCCCCCTTGCTCAGCGACGGTGAGGTGGCACGGGTCTGCGAGGTCCTGCGAGGTGTTCGGGCATGACCGAGCTGAGCTGCACCAGCCCGGGCTCACCGGCGACCGCTTGCCGGTGCTCACCACGCCGGACGAGCTGATCGCGATCCCCAAGCCGTCCACATGGGACGATCTGCTGCGGCGAGCGTTGGACGTCTCGCTGGCGAGCGCCGCTTTGGCCGTGCTTTCCGTGTCGATGCTGCTGATCGCCATGTGCATCCGATTGACCAGCCGCGGCCCGGCGCTGTTCCGCCAGCAGCGCGTCGGGCTGAACGACCGGTCGTTCACCTTCTAGCTCAACCTTTGCCGTACCGGTACTTCTGCTAGGTCCGGAGCTTCTTCGCAATGCCGCAACGAATCTCCGCGGGCACGTCGCTCGTGCGAGGAGGGGGAAACATGATCGCCAGCACAGGCCACCGCGTGGTCGTCATCGGGCAGGGCTACGTGGGCCTGCCCCTCGCGATGCGCGCCGTCGAAGTCGGCTTCGACGTGGTCGGTTTCGACACCGACAAGAGCCGGATCGACCTGCTCGGCCGGGCCAGCACGTTCATCAACGACGTCGGGGACGGGGAGCTCGCCGCGGCTCTGGCGACGGGGAGATATCTGCCCACCTGCGATCACACCGCGATGGAGGGATTCGACACGGCCGTGGTCTGCGTGCCGACGCCGCTGCGCGAAGGCGTCCCCGATCTGGATTTCATCGAGGAGGCCGCACGGACGCTCGCCGGCTACCTCACGCCGGGTTGCCGGGTGATCCTGGAATCCACCACCTATCCGGGCACGACCGACGAGATCTTCGTGCCCATCCTCGAAGCCGGTTCTGGTCTGCGCGCGGGCGCGGACTTCGCCGTCGGCTACAGCCCGGAGCGGATCGACCCGGGCAACCCGACCTGGCAGTTCCACAACACGCCCAAGATCGTGTCCGGTGTGGACGGTGGATCGCTGCGCGCCGTGCGGGAGTTCTACGACCAGCTCGTCGACCGCACCGTTCCGGTGCTGGGCACCCGCGAGGCGGAGCTGACCAAGCTGCTGGAGAACACGTTCCGGCACGTCAACATCGCGTTGGTCAACGAACTGGCCATGTACTGCCACGGATTGGGCGTGGACGTGTGGTCGGTGATCGACGCGGCGGCCAGCAAACCGTTCGGCTTCATGCGGTTCTCCCCGGGACCTGGCGTTGGCGGCCATTGCCTGCCGATCGACCCGTCGTACCTGTCCTGGCAGGTTCGCCGATCACTGGGCAAGGCCTTCCGGTTCGTCGAAATCGCCAACGACGTCAACGAGCACATGCCGGACTACGTCGTGGCACGTGCCGTGGAGCACCTCAACCGGCGGCACATGGCGGTGAACGGGAGCAAGATCCTGCTGCTGGGTCTTTCGTACAAGCCCAATTCGAGCGATGCGCGGCATTCCCCGGCGATGGGTGTGGCCAAGCGCCTGCACGCACTCGGCGCCGAGTTGAGCGCGGTCGATCCGTTGATCGACGAAGCGGAGGTTCCGGTGGAGGTGGCGATCGTGCCGGGGGACCCCGAGCAGATGGAGCGCGCTGACCTGGTGATCGTCCTGACCGACCACGACACCTTCGACTGGGCGCTGATGGAGCGGCACGCCGATCGGGTGTTCGACACTCGCAACCGGATCCGCGCCCCGGAGGTGGAGCGGCTGTGAAAGTCGCGGGCGTCCGCCAGGAGGAGCGGGGGAGGTCGTCGCCGAACGCAGCCGGGCCGATGCTGATCGCACAGCCGCTTCGGTGGCCGATGGCGCTGGTCGCGGGTGCGTGCCTGCTGGTCCTGCTCGCGCTCAGCGTGCGCTATGCCGGGCACGCGGTTCCGAGTGCACTCGACCTCGCCGTTGAGCGCTGGTTGCGAGCGCACATCGCCGATCAGCACATCCGAACGCTGCACGACATCGGCGAATTCGGGAACCCGCGGCCGGCGCTGGCCGCGTCTGCCTTGGTCTGCGGGGTCGGATATCTCAGCGGACGGTGGACGCACCTGCTGCTCCCGGCGATCGGACCCGCAGCCGCCATCATCCTCAGCCAAGTGCTGAAACCGCCGATCGGGCGCACGATCAACGACTACTGGGCGTTGCCCAGCGGGCACACCACCACCGTGGTCGCACTCCTGACCGCCGTGGGCGTGATCGGGTTCCACCGCGCGCGCACCGTCCTCACGATCCTCAGTGGACTGGTGTTCGTCGGTTTCGGCTGCGTGGCGACCGCGATGGTCGCGTCCATGATCCTGCTGAACCTGCACTACGCCACCGACATCGTGGCTGGAGGCTGTTTGGGCTTCGCCGTCGTGGTCCTGGTCGCGCTGGCGTTGGACCACTTCGATGCGACCCGTCGAACATACAGAACGATCGAAATGGGGGAGTCGTGAGCGAGACCATCGTTGACCCACGCGGAGCCGGTCGGCCGGTCGGCCGGTCGGACAACCTCACCGCGCCGAGGATCGTGCACCACTTCGGGCCGCGGATCGGTGAGGAAGGCGGAGGTGGCATGGCGTCGGTACTCGCCGCCTACGCCCACCTTCCGCTGCAACGGTACAGCGTCCGATTCACCGCCTCAGCCACGTTGCACACGCGGTTCAAATCCTTGGAGCGATTGCTCCCGTCCGTCCTCGCGCTGTTGCGGACGTCGACTCGGTCGCAGTGCCCTGTGGTGCACGTCCACCTCGCCGACCGCGGATCGCTAGTGCGGGAAGGCGGTCTGCTGCGGATGAGCCGGATGCTGGGGCTGCCGACGGTGGCGACCATGCACGCGAGCCAGCTGGAACAGGAAGTGCGGACCAATCCGAGGCGGCTGCGCCAGGTTCTCCGGAGTGCCCACGTGATTCATTCGCTGGGCGAGAAATCCGCGGCGCTGATGCGCGACGTCGTCGGCCATGATGTCGACATCAGCGTCCTGCCCAACTGCGTGCTGCTCAGGGAATCGGTGGCCCCGGCGGGCTCCTGCCCACCGCGCGTCGTGTTCGCGGGTGAGGTCAGCGCGCGGAAGGGCGCCGATGTCCTCTTCGACGCTTGGCCTCGCGTGGTGGCGGCGGTGCCCGGCGCGGAACTCGTCGTTCTCGGCAAGCCGCGGGACATTCCGATCCCGTCGTTGCGGGGGTTGACCTTTGCCGGTGCTGTTCTGCGGGAACGGGTGCTGGCCGAACTCGATGGTTGCCGAGTGGCGGTGCTCCCGAGCCGGGCCGAGACACAACCGATGTTCGTGCTCGAAGCCATGTCGGCCGGTCGACCGGTCATCACGACGCCGATCGCCGAAATTCCCAGCACGATCGCCGAACCTGAGGGGTTGGTACCGGTGGGTGACGCCGACGCCCTGGCGCGGGCGCTCATCGGTTACTTGACGGACGCTGAGCGAGCCACCTCGGCCGGGTGGAGAGGTCGGCACAAGGTCGAGGAGCAGTTCTCCACGACCAGGGTCGCCGCCAGATTCGAAGAACTCTACGACAAAGCCGTAGCCCGCTGCACGGCTGCGCAGCACTAGCGCTGTTGCTGGTTTGGGGGAATCAGTTGAAACGCCACGACACCAGTGCCACGTCGAACGACGGGCGAAGCAGGGGAGCCGCAGCCCAACACCTGCGGCCGGTGCGCGAGTTGCGCACGGTCGTGTTCCGCTACTTCGGCCTCGTCGTGCTGGTCGGCGCGCTGACCGGAGCCGGGGTCGTGCTGGCGTCCTACTCGCGCGCTGATCCTACGACCGCCACCTCCCGCGTTGGCATCACCGAGCGCGTCCAATGGCCGTTCTACGACGCCGAGCGGGAACGCCTCGTCGAATTCGCGTCCAAACCGGACTTCCGCAGGCAGGTCGCCGACCGGCTTCCCACGGGCGAGGAATTGGTGGACGTCCGCGTCGACAAGCCCGTTGACCAGGCCTACGTCAACGTCGTCGCACGCGCATCGAGCAACCGCGGTGCCGTTTCCGCGGCGGATGTCGCCGGGGAGCTGCTCGTTGCGCAATCCCGGGAACGGATCCAACGCAACGGGCAAACACGGCTGGATCAGGCGAACACGAGGCTCGCCGAAGTCGACAGGCAGATGGCGGCCCTGGACGGCCAGAACGACGCCGAGCTTCAAGACCGACGGTCGGGAGAACTAGCGCTCCGGGCAGTGCTGCTGCGCGAACGCGAGGAAGCGGCGATGGATCTGGTCAAAGGTGCGACCGGCAACGTCGAAGTCCTGCGCAGCGCGGAGGTAACCGCCGCCGCGAGGGCCGACGTCGGCAAGCAGGGCCTGCTCGGCGCGCTGGCGGCGTCTTTGGTCACCGCACTTGCCGCGGTGTTCTACGACAGCCGCTACGCGCGAATCCGGAGCACGCGCCACGCGCGCTCCGTTGGTGTCGGGGATCTTCCGCTCATCACAGCGACTTCCGGTCCGGGGGAGTCCGATCCGCTCGTCCTGACCGAGCGGGTTCTGGAGGTGCGACCGCCTCGCTGCGTGTTGGGCGTCGCCGAAGCCCGCGAGGCCGAATCGTGGGACACGGTCACGGAGCTCGTCCACGGGATCCGGGCGGCCGGTGGCCGTGTCGTCACCGTTGGCACCGAGGCGGAATCGCCGGCGGGCCGGACGTTGTCGTTGTCCGAGTTGCTGTCCGACCACCACCGCCGTCCCGATGAACTGGTCGCGCACGTCGACTCGGCCCTGGCTGACTCGCGCGGGGTGCACCTGCAGGTAGAACCCCGCGTCGCGGTCGCCTCCGCGGTGCTGGCAGACGGGCTCGTGCCGTTCCTCAAGCAGCTGAGCGAGTCGGCGGACCTGATGATCGTGCACTTGGGGCCGATCGACGACGCTGGTCGTACCCGACTTCCCGAACGGCTCGCCGAAGTGGTGGTGATCAGCGCTACCGCCAAGCGCACCCGGCAGCGGGCCCTGCGCCGGGCGATTTCAGCTCTGGCCGGCCACGGAGTCCAAGTCCTCGGAATCGTGCTGCGCACCCGCAGCCGCGTCTCCGAGGAACCGGCTGCGAAGCAGGAGGAGTTGCCGGTGCCTGCGCCGATCGAAGCCGACCGGACGCCAGTGGGGAGCGGATCACCCGGGACCAGCGGGACGTGACATGAACAACGATCGTCTGCCGTGGCTGGCCACGGCCGCACTGGTTGCCCTCGTGCTCTTCTCCGAAGTCAACGCCACGTCGTTGGGCGGCTTGGGGCAGGGGCCCATCAGGTGGGCACTGCTGGCCGTGGTGTGGGTGCTTCCGCTGGTGCTGTTCGTGGTTCGATCACCTGGGCTCGCCGAGGTGATCACGAGGCCGCCGTTGTCCTGGACCGCGGCCTGGATGGTGTGGACGCTGGTGGCGGCGGCCTGGTCCGTGTCGTCGCTCAACGGTTCGGGCATGCTGATCGCAGTGGGGATCGTGTCCTGCTGGCTGTTCAGCGCGTGCTTCGTCTCGCTGTACGGCTGGACGCGCTGGACCACCGCAATCGCTTGGACGTGCCTGGTCTTCCTACTCGGGAGCATGGCGTATTCGGTCGTAGGCGCGCAGGACGTCGCGTGGCTCGGGTCGCGGTTGGCGGGGTTTTCCTGGTCCCCCACCCACCTGGGGCGGATCGGGGCGATCGCGATCGTCCTCGGGGTGCTGGTCTTCCCGCGATCGAGGAGGAACGCGCTGCTCGGTGCGGCGTGCATCGGCACGGGAGCCGTGGCGGTCGTGTTGAGCGAAACCCGCACGGCGCTGATCGGTTTGGCCGGTGTCGCCGGCTTCGCGATCATCCGCCACTGGCGCGGGAAGCCCCATCTTGCCGCGGTCAGCAGCGGGTTCGCCATGCTCGCGGTCGTCGTCGGCGTGGTGCTGCTGGCCGACGGGTCGCGAGATCTCGCCACCGGAACCGGGCGGACCGACATCTGGTGGGCCGCGCTGCACCGCGTCGTGGACGTACCGCTAACGGGATTCGGCACCGCAGCGGGAGAAGTCGTCTTCGACGACATCGCACGTGACGGTGACCTCGCCTGGCGCGCTTTCACCGCGCACAACGCCTTCCTCCACGTGTTGTTCACGCAGGGGATGATCGGCCTCGGACTCGTGGTCGCAGCGTGCGTTTCGTACGTGGCGGTCGCGCGGCGCGTGCCGGACCTCGGCCGGGACAGCCTGGTGCTGTTCCTCTTCATCAACGGACTCACCGAAGCGCTGATCGAGCAACCGTCGCTGCCCATCGTCGTGCTTGCCGGCGCGTTCGCGGCTGTCGCCAATGATGCTGCGGCCCGGCGGGGAGGCGATGTGCTCGGACCGCAGCGGTCCTCGACGGCGGTGGCCGGACCACGTCGCGGACCTGTCAGCGGATCGGAGATGAGCGTCGGACACGTGCTCGGCAGCGATCGGGCAGAGGGGGTGTGAGTCGGTGATGGAAGCAACCGGGATTCGCCATGTTCTCCTGGTGCACGACGCTTACGACGACTACGTGACGTGCCTGGCCAACGCGCTTTCCGAACGCACGCGGGTGACGCTGCTCCACAGCAGTCGTCTCCACGGGAGCATGCGCGACTCGTTGTCCGGTGATGTGCGAACGTTCGTCTACCCGCACCGCCGAGGACGGGATCCCCGCCGCTGGCGGGCCGTGCCCAGGATCGACCGCGTCGCTGCGGCCGTGGGAGCAGATGTGGTCCACGTCCAGCAGAGCAATGATCCGTTCTTCAACCTCGCGCAGCTCCGCTCACCGCGGCGGATGCCGAAGGTCGTGACGGTCCACGACGTCACCCCGCATCCCGGTGACGGAACCAAGGTTCCGGGAGGGCACCTTTCCCTCCGCGTGCAGCAGAACAGCATCGATCGCTTCATCACGCACAGCAGCGCACTTCGCCGTGATCTGGTCAGGACCTGGCGAACTCCCGCGGATCGCGTTGCCGTGGTGCAGCACGGCGAACTGGGTTCGCTGTACCGGCGGCTGCCGGGCCATCGGTTCGAAGTCGACGACGCGCATCCCGAGCAGGGCGGCGTCCTGTTCTTCGGGCGGGTGTGGCCCTACAAAGGATTGGACCGCCTGGTCGAGGCGATGAACCGACTCGCGGCGACCCGCCCGGGACTCACCCTGACGATCGCAGGAAGGGGGGAGGCGCTTGATCGCTACTGCGCGCGGGCACGTCCGCCACTCCGGTTGGAGGTGTTCGACCGCTTCATCGAGAAGCACGAGGTACCTGGGCTTTTCGGCCAGGCTGCGGTGGTGTGCCTGCCCTACCTCGAAGCTTCGCAGAGCGGTGTGCAGGCACTCGCCTGCGGTCTGGGGGTCCCAGTGGTGGCGACCTCGGTCGGTGGTCTGTCGACGGCGGTGGTCGACGGCGGCGACGGACTCCTGGTTCCGCCTGACGACATCTCCGCTCTGACCGCGGCACTGGCGCGGTTGCTGGACGATCGGGAGCTGCGCTCGCGGCTGGCGACGGGCACGCGGGCGCGGTGCGAGTCGGATCTCAACTGGGACTCGATCGCCGAGCAGACGCTCGAAGTGCACGACCGCGCGTTGCACGACTGGACGAAGAGG
The DNA here is from genome assembly GCF_053593195.1 of Saccharopolyspora sp. NPDC002376. Taxonomy (NCBI): domain Bacteria; kingdom Bacillati; phylum Actinomycetota; class Actinomycetes; order Pseudonocardiales; family Pseudonocardiaceae; genus Saccharopolyspora; species Saccharopolyspora sp. NPDC002376. Next base: position 17,572 of record NZ_JBSFBZ010000029.1, on the reverse strand, counting down.
TGACCCGCCAGAGCCTGGGGCAGCAGTTCCCCCGGTTTCGGCTCCCCGTCGCCTCGTCGTTGGTGCGCAACACGGGTTGGGCGTTCGCCGCCGAAGCCGCCAAGCTGCTGGCGTCGGTAGTCACCTTCGTGGTCATCACGCACCTGCTGGCACCGTCCGAGTACGGGGTCTACGTCGGCACCCTCGGCATGCTGTGGTTCTTGCTGCCCTTCGCCAGCGCCGGTACCGGTTATCTGCTGCTCGCCCGCGTAGCCGGCCAGGGCGTCGATCTCCACGACGCCCTCGGTCGCGCCAACGGCATGGTGATCGTGGGCGGTCTTGCCACGGTGTGCATTTTGGCGTCTCTGCAACACATCCTGCTCCCGCAGTGCCCGTTGCTCGTGCTGGTGCCGCTCGCGCTCGCCGAGATCGTGTTCGGAGGTTTGCAAGAGGTAGCCGCTTTTGCGAGTCAGGCGACCGAGAAGCTCCGCAGTGCCGCCGCGATGCGGTTGCTCCAAGGCGCGAGCCGACTGCTCGCCGCCACCGGTCTCGTGGTCTTCCACCCCGACGCCACCTTGACCGAGTGGGCGTGGCTCCACCTCGCTTCCGCAGCGCTCACCGGGCTGGTGTCGCAACTGATGATCGGTGGCTCTCCTGGTGGCACCATCATCCGCTTCCGCCCGCCGCGTTTCGCGGAGGTGCGGTTGGGCTTTTCCTACTCGGTCGGTTTCGGGGCGGACAAGATCCGCGAGTCGGCTGACGTGATGCTCCTGCTGCGCATCGGAACCAGCGCGGACGCGGGCATCTACGGGGCCGCGACAAGACTGATCAACGTGGCGGTCACGCCGCTCAAAGCACTCATCGCGTCGTCCAACGCCCGCTTCTTCGCCGCTGGCGCTCGCTCGGTCACCGACGCACGCGAGATCGCCCGTCGGATCACGTTCCTGGCGGCGCTCTACGGAGGGATCGTGGCGGTGGGGATCCTGGTGGCAGGCCCGGCGGCGATGTCCGTTCTCTCCTCCGACTACGCCGCTGCGGCCGACGCTCTGCGCATGCTGGCGGTGTGGCCGCTGGCAGTAGGCCTCGAGTCCTACGTCGCCACCGCGATGACCGCGATCGGGCACCAGCGGTTCCGGGTTGCTTCGATGCTGACCAGCACCGTGCTGAACATCGTCCTCAACGTGGTGCTCATCCCGTCCCACGGGTGGGGTGGCGCGATCATCGCCTCGTTGGTCGCGTCCGCGGTGAACTCGACCATGCTGTGGTCGAAACTGCTGATCCTCGCCGGGAGCGAGGATGCGAACTCCGGTGCGGTCTTGACGGTGTGAGCCAGGGCTCCCAGCAACGCCTTCGTCAGGCGGAGGCTCCGACCCGGTCGCTGCGCGGAGGTGTTCGTCCGCTGCGCAACGCGCGGAGTGACCCGCTGATGAGACGCCGACCGATCGACGCGTGCCGGACCACGTCGTAGGCGACGCGCACCACCGGTGAGCTGATCAGCTCGACCGGCGGCGGGTACAGGTGCGGGCGTCCCCCGAACCGCATCTTGAACCACACGTGGCTGGGGATGTCTTTGGCCCCGTCACCGCCACCGGACATCAATCGCAGCAAACTCGGTTGCACCCCGCCCATGTCCAACCACCGGTACTGGTTCTGCTTGGCCCAGCACAGCGCTTCCCAGTGCAGCACGCCAGGTATCCCGACCCCGGCCGTGTCCCGCGTCCGGTCGAACCCGGTGAGGCGGAACTTCAGCGCATAGCCGCATCGGGTGTAGAGATGCCCCGCAACGGGCACGCCATCGATCTCGCCCAGGAAGAGCGACACGTGGTCGGGTGCCAGCGCGGCGTAGAGGCTGCGGATGTAGTCCAGTGAGAACGCTTCGAACCCCTGGTTGGCGGCGGTGCAGGCGTGCAGTTCGGCGAAAGCGGGTAGATCGTGCGCGTCGCCGATGCGGACTCGCACACCCTTGGCCTCCCACTTGTTCGTCCGCGCCAGCTTCCGCAACCGCTGGTCGCGCAGGCTGAGTCGCAGCTCCTCCTGCGAGGGTTGCAGGTCGACGCGAACCGACCCGGCTGGCGCGACCTCCACCTCCGAGGGCCTGAATCCCCGGCGGAGGAGTTCGTCTCGCACATCGTCGGTCCCTTCCGCGGGTTGGATGAACAGCATCCGAAGTGGACTGCGTGCCAGATCGGCGAACGCCCGCACCAGAACGCTCCGCGTCTCCTCGCGCACTGGCGTGTTCACCGCGATGACCGGGCCGTAGGCGATGTAGCCCACGGCGCCGACCGCAGGGATCCGACGGTGGAGGATCAACGCTCCTCCGACGAGATCGCCATCCTGGTACGCGAATACGTGCAGCGGTGCGAATCCCGCTGCACGCCGAACCCTGGCCCACGCGTGCAACTGGCTTACGTCGCTGCCCGGTGTTTCCGACACCAGCTGGTCCCACGCGTCCAGGGAACTTTGGTGCGGACTGCTCGAAGCCACCGCTGTGACGGCGGATTCCTTCCAACGACGCGTCGTCAACACAGTGCACCTCCGGTGTAGGGACGCCCAGTCGATTCGCGCAGTGGTCAGTTGCCGTTTTGACGGGAGTTTAAAGTGCGGTGGGCCGCTGGGCAGACCGATCTCCGGCACCGACGCCATCAGCCAGTCTTGTGGGCTACCAGGTTCTTCTCAAAACGCTTGCCCTGTCGGAAACGGCTATCGTGGGTGCACCCGAGCAGCTGATGACGGGCACTGGGAGGCATGGACGTGCGGCATGGCATTGCGGCTTTGCTCAAGGCCCCGTACCTCTGGCTTCGGGACGCGGCGGGCGAGGTGTTCTTCGAACGCCGTTACGGGGTCCGGACCTCCGGCATCGTCGAGCTCGACGAGCTGGGCATCGGTGGGGACAGCCGGAATCGGTACCAGCCCGCGGGCTGGTTGACGCTGCGGCGGATCCTGCCGAAGCGGGAGGTGTGCCGCCACGACGTCTTCCTCGACTTCGGCTCGGGCATGGGGCGCGTCGTATTGCAAGCGATGCAGTACCCGTTCCAGCGCGTGATCGGAGTCGAGCTCTCCGCGCAGCTGACCCGCCTCGCCAGGAAGAACGTCGTGGGCAACAGATCACGGCAACGCTGTGGCGAGGTCTCGCTGATCTGCGCCGATGCGCTGGAATACGAGATCCCGAACGACGTGACCGTGGTGTTCTTCTACAACGCGTTCACCGGCAAGATCTTCGCCGACGTCCTCGGCAGGCTGGTCGAGTCGGTGGACCGCGCGCCGAGGACGATGCGCATCATCTACGTGAACCCGATAGAGGAGGAAGTGCTCCTCAACAGCGGTCGGGTACGGCGGGTCCGGACGCTCCGCGGGCTCCGCCCCACCGCCGCTTGGGCGCGTTCGAACACGACGCGGATGTACGTGCTCGGCCCGAACACCAGTGCCGACCGTCTTCGGCCACGCCGGAACAACCAGGACGCGCAACGTCTGCCGACGGCGCACTCGTGAGTAGTCGTTCAGGCAACGGAGTTCTGCACAGCTAGGACGTGGCGCCGGTAGGTTGGGCGGCAGCTTCAGCGCGGCGGCCGCCCATGGGAGCACCCGATGATGGCGGCCTCCGGCGAGGATGTGCGACGACAGGCACCCGGGACCGGTCCCAGCTCGACACCGCCTGACCGGCCGGGCTCAGGCGAACAGGGACTGGCCCCAGTACTCGCCGTCGCGGATTCCGGGTGGGCAGGCGAAGAGTGCTGAGCCGTTGTGCTCCAGGTACTCCGACATCGAGTCCCTCTTGGCCAGCAGGTTCTGGACCGGGATGAACTGGGTGCGCGGGTCCCGGTTGAAGCACACGAAGAACAGCCCGGCGTCCAGGCGGCCGAGACCGTCGGAGCCGTCGGTGAAGTTGTAGCCGCGGCGCAGCATGCGCGCACCGCCGTGCCGCTCGGGTGCGGCGAGGCGGATGTGCGCGTCGTTGGCGATCAGCGGTACGCCGTCCGGGCCCTTCGCCTTCAGATCCACCGGGTCGAACTCCTCGGCCGCGCCGTGCGGAGCGCCGCTGCCCTTGGTGCGGCCGACGATCGTCTCCTGCTCGGTGAGCGGAGCGCGGTCCCAGGTCTCGATGTGCATCCGGATCCGGCGGGCCACCAGGTAGCTCCCACCGTCCATCCACTGTGGACCGTCGCCCGGCTGCACCCAGACGTGCTGGTCCAGCTCGGCGGTGTCCTCGGCCTTGAGGTTGTTGGTTCCGTCCTTGAAGCCGAAGAGGTTGCGCGGTGTGGTCTGCGACCGCGAAGTGGTGGAGGTCCGGCCGAAGCCGAGCTGTGACCAGCGCACCGCCACCCGGCCGAAACCGATGCGCGCCAGGTTGCGCACCGCGTGCACCGCCACCTGCGGGTCGTTCGCGCACGCCTGCACGCACAGGTCGCCGCCGCTGCGCCTCGGGTCGAGGTTGTCGCCGGGGAAGTGCGGCAGGTCGGCCAGCGCGGCCGGACGGCGGTCGGCCAAGCCGAACCGCCCGTCGAACAGCGACGGCCCGAAGCCGATCGTGAGCGTCAGCGAGGAGGCCGGCAGATCCAGCGCCTCGCCGGTGTCGCCCGGGGGAGCCTCGGCCGCGCCGCCGACCGCGCCGTGCTCGACCGCCTCCAGCCCGGCCGTCATCCGCTCGGCTGCCTGCGTCCACTCGCGCAGCAGGTCGATCAGCTCGCCGCGATCGGTGGTGGTCACGTCGAAGGCCACGAAGTGCATCCGGTCCTGGGCGGGCGTGGTGATGCCCGCCTGGTGCGGACCGCGGAACGGCTCGGTCTGCGTGGTCTCGTCGTGGCGCCCGGTGAAGTAGCCGGCTCCGGCACCCGCACCGGCGAGCGCGAGCCCGGCGCCGGTCATGCCGAACAACCGGCGGCGCGACACTCCGGTCATCGCGCGACCGCGCCCGCGGTCTGGCTCAGCGGCTCGCTGAGGGCGTCGACCGCCGCCGCAAGCTCGCGGACCTGGTCGGGGTTGAGGTCGGTGTAGGGCTTGAAGCCCGCACCGTCCCGGTAGCGGGCCAGCAGGCCGTCGACCGCGGCGAACTTCTCATCCAGGGTCGCCAGCAGCTTCGGGTCCTTGTCGGTCAGCACAGGGCGCAGCGCGGTGATCACCTCGCGGGCACCGTCCACATTGGCTTGGAAGTCCCACAGGTCGGTGTGCGAGAAGATCTCCTCCTCGCCGGTGACCTTGCCGGTGGCGACCTCGTCGAGCAGCCCCTTGGCGCCGTTGGCCATGCCGGTCGGCGTCAGCTCCACGGTCCGGGCCTGCGCCACCAAGTCGCGGACGTCGGTCATCAGCCGGTCGGCGATGGCGGCGGAGTCCGGCTGCAGCCCGGTGACCCACAGGTCCTTCTCCAACCGGTGGAACCCGGTGAACTCCTGGCCCGGCTCCAGGTCCGCCTCGCGGCCGTCGATCTTGGGGTCCAGGTCGCCGAAGCTCTCCGCGACCGGCTCGATGCGCTCCCACGGTTCGCGCGTCTGGGCGTAGAGCTGCTTGGCTCGTTCGACGTCGCCGGCCTTGACCGCGTCGACGAACTGCCCGGTCCGCGTCTCGAACTCCGCGGCCTGCCCGTCGACGTAGCCCTTGTAGGCGGCCACGGCCTGCGCCGCGGCACCGTCCTGGGCGGCGGCCGCGCCGGTCACGGTGAAGTCGGTGCGGATGCCGTCGCCGTGCATCCCCGGTTTGCACGCGGCGGTGTACTTGCCGCCCTGCGGGACCTCGGCGACGAGCTGGCGGGTGAGCCCGGGGCCGATGTTCTCGACCTCGCTGATGATGCGGTCCCCGTCGCCGTAGAGGTAGAACTCGGTGACCTGGCTGCCCGCGTTGGTGACCTGGAAGTGGATCGTGCCGGCCGGAGCCGACGCCGCGGAGAGCGTGCACGCGTCGTCGGAGGCTTGCACGGTGATCGCGCCGGCAGCGTCCTGCTGCGAGCCGCATCCAGCGAGCAGGGTGGCGCAGAGCGCAGCGGGAACCAGAACGCGGGTGTGGTTGCTCATTCGGTCACTTCCGAGGGGGTGGTGGCGGGCTGGGCGGCAGCGGCGCTGCGGTGCGGGCGGAGGAACAGCGGGAGCACGACCACGACGTAGCCCAGCCAGGCGATGGCTTCGAGGACCGTGGTCTGCGGCGAGAAGTTGAAGATGCCCTTGAGCAGCGCGCCGTACCACGAGGTCGGCGGAACGTAGGCGCTCACGTCGAAGGCGAGGGTGTGCAGGCCAGGCAGCAGTCCGGCCTCCTGCAAGTCGTGCAGGCCGTAGGCGAGCACCCCGGCGGCGACGAAGACCAGCAGCACGCCGGTGACGGTGAAGAACTTGGAGAGGTTGATCCGCACGGCTCCGGCGTAGAGCAGGAACCCGAGCAGGACCGCCAGCGCGATGCCGACGACGAAGCCGATCAGCGGCAGCACGGTGCCGCCGCCCGCGGACTGCACGCTGGAGAAGAAGAACACGGCCGTCTCCATGCCTTCCCGCCCCACCGACAGGAACGCCACGGTGATCACGGCGGCCGGGCCGAGCTCCAGCGCGCCGTCGAGCTGGCCGCGCAGCTGTGCTGCCAGGCTGCGACCGGCCTTGCGCATCCAGAAGATCATCCCGGTGACGAACACGACGGCGACGATCGAGGCGATCCCGCCGAAGGTCTCCTGGGCTTCGAAGCTCAGCGACGCCGCGGTGTAGGTCAGCAGCGCGCCGAGGCCGACCGACAGCGCCACCGCCACCGAGACGCCGATCCAGACCAGTGGCAGGGCTCGGCGGCGTTCGGTGCGGACAAGGAAGGCGACCAGGATGCTGACCACCAGGACGGCTTCCAGACCTTCCCGCAGGCCGATCAGGGCATTACTGAGTAGCATTCACGCTCCCTCTTTGTGTGACTGCGGGCGAACCGAAACCTAGGTAAGCCTCACCTTGGTGTCAAACAAGTGTGAACACCACGACTCCGCGGGCCGGTTTTTCGTTCCGGAAGACCGTTACACCCGCTTTGACCTGCCGTTTTTCCTGAGTGTCAAATGTGCGAAAAGGTCCGGTTCGGTGATGTCCGGTCTGTCCTGGTTGGGTTGCGGCGAGCTGTCCGTCACGTCGTGGTCCCACGGCGCGGAACTTCGGCTAGAGTGATCCGCAGCACCGGTGGGCGTTGATCCCGCCGGCGATGGACTTGGCGGTGTCGGACGAGTCGTCCGGAGCTCCCTCCCTGCTCCGGAACGCGAATCCGACGGTGCACCGCACAGCTAGCCGAGCCGGTTCGAGGCGCCACCGAGGACCGAGCCCGGCTGTTCCGGGTGGTCAAAAGGGAGGGGCGGCCCAGCCGTCCCGGCCATCCGCGTGGAAGAGCCCGCTGACCCGAAGGTCAGCGGGTTTTTCGCGTTCGCCGTGCGCACGCACGAGTGGCGGTCGGCGCTCGCCGCGCGCACGGTTACCAGCATGTCCACAGTCAAGGCTCAGCAACCGGGCGTCTTCTACCGGCGACCGGCCCCCGAAGCCGACCCGTACGTGAGCGAGGGTGGCCACGTCGACGCGGGCCAGACCATCGCCGTGATCGAGGCGGTCAAGACCTACAACCCGGTCAAGGTCGACAACCCGGGCACGGTGAGCCGGTTCCTGCTCGTCGACGGCGCCCACGTCACCCGAGGGCAGGACGTAGCGGAGCTCGTCGACGAAACACCCCAACGCGGTTGATCTTGCTTTCGGCGCAAGCCCTATCATGGCCGCGCAGTCGTGGGAGGCAGGAGAGCCGTGCGCGGGGTCGACTATTACGAGCTGCTCGGCGTGCAGCCGGATGCGAGCGCCACCGAGATCAAGTCCGCGTACCGGACGTTGGCCCGCAGCATGCACCCCGACGTCGGTGGCACCGCGGGAACCTTCCGCCTGCTGCAAGAGGCCTACGAAACCCTCAACGATCCCGTGCGCCGCGCGAGCTACGACGGCGGTGGGGGAGAGCGGCGCAGCCCGGAGCCGAAGGTTCGTCGTACCCGCCGGACCTTCGGCGACGACCCGAACTACGTGCCGCGGCTGCCCCGACTGCGGCTGGACGACATCGCGTGGTGGGACGGCGTCGACCCGGACGCGCGCATCCGGTACCTGCCGATGGTCGGCCCGGAGCGCATGCCCACGCTCGCACTGGTGGGCGGTTGGTCGCTGCTGCTGACGGCAGGGCTGGCCGTCGATCTGACCGCCGCGCTGCTGGCCGGTTGGCTCGCGCTGCTGGTGACGTCCGGGGCGGTGATCGTGGTGCTGCTGCGCCGGCACATCCACGCGCACCGCGCCGACCGGTTGTTCGCCGCGGACTTCGGCGGACGCCGGACCTTCGGGTTGCGCGACACTGCTGATCCGGACAACCGCGCGCAGCAGCTGACCGCCGAGCTGTGCGCCAAGTACCTGACCCGGTTGCCCGGGGTGCGGGTGTTCCACGGATTGGCCTGGCCCGGCTCAGTGTTCGAGGACGTCGACCACGCGGTGCTGTGCGGGCGCCGGCTCGTGCTGGTGGAGTCCAAGACCTGGCTGCCCGGCCACTACACGGCCGACGAGGACGGCACGTTGTGGCGCAACGGCCATCCGTTCCGCGGCGGCGCGACCCGCTTGACCGAAGGCGTCGAGGCGTTCGAGGAACTGCTGCCCGGCGTCGAGGTGCGCGGCGCGGTGCTGATCTACCCGAGCCGTTCCGGTGAGGTGACCACCGTGGAGCAGGACGGGCAGGTCTCGCCGATGACCCCGGCGCAGTTCGTCCGCGAGATCGGTCGCTGGCTGGCCGAGGACCCGGCCAGCGTGGACCGCGAAGCGTTCACCACCGTCCTCGATCAGGTCATCTCCGACTGATCGGCGGTTGGCAGCCGGGGCGTGCCTCGATACGGTGTTGATCTTGCCCGGGTGTCGACGCCCCGGCAGAGCACGTGCGATCAGCCTGGCCCGGCGCGACCATGTGCCAGTCAGCCCACCGGTCCGGTCAGAGGAGTACCAAGGTGACGAACCCCCACCAGAACGTCAGCTTCCCCAGCAACGGGCGCACCGCGCACGGCTACCTGGCGACACCGTCCGGCACCGGGCCGGGCGTGGTGGTGATCCAGGAGTGGTGGGGGCTGACCGACCACGTCGCGGACGTGGCGAACCGGCTGGCGGCAGAGGGATTCGTCGCGCTCGCCCCGGACCTCTACGGCGGGCACACCACCCACGACGGCCAGGAAGCCGCGCGGTTGATGCAGCAGCTGCCGGTTGACCGCGCGGCCCGCGACCTGGCAGGCGCGGTCGACTTCCTTCTGGGGCACGAGCAGGTGAGCAGCTCGTCGGTCGGCACTGTCGGGTTCTGCATGGGCGGCAAGTTCGCGATCGTGCTCGCCGCGCAGCAGGGCGACCGGGTCGGCGCAGCGGTACCCTTCTACGGCATGCCCTCGGTAACCGACACCGACTTCTCCGGTCTCACCGCCCCGATGCTGTGCCACTTCGGCGAGTACGACCGCACGATCAGCGAGGACGCGGTCGGCGAACTCCGCGACAAGATCCAGCAGCAGTCCCAGGTCCGCCCGCAGATCTACTTCTACCCGGCCGGCCACGCCTTCTTCAACGACCAGAACCCCGCCTCGTACCACGAAGAATCCGCCCAAACGGCCTGGCCCCGCACCCTCGACTTCCTCCGCCGCCACCTCACCTGATCGTGGCCAGGTCTGCCCTGGTGGTTCCTGTCGCCTGGTCGGGTTACTGCTGGCCGGCGAAGCGGGCTGGTTTCAGCGGGGGTGTGTCGGACTGGCCGATGAGGCGTTGGGGGCGGAAGTCGGTCAGTGCGTCTTCTTGGTCGCCGGTGAGGAGTTCTTGGGCGGCTAGGCGGCCGAGCAGGGGGCCCAAGGTGATGCCGCTGTGGGTTGCCAGGGTGTAGATCTTGGCTTTGTCGTTGAGGAATCCGGCGATGGTGAGGCCGTCGGCGGGCATTGCGCGTTGGCCTACTCGTAGGGAATCCAGGGCTGCGCCTTCGGTTCCTGCGAGGAGGTTGTTGAGGCGGTTGCAGAGGGTTCGGGCGTGGTCGCCGTTGGGGGACGGTGGGTTGGCCGGGTCTGCGTGTGCGTCGAGGTCCAGGCCTTGCAGGATCAAGCGGCCTGCGCCGTCCGGGCGGACGTTGAGGTGCGGCGTGGTCAGGACCCGGTCCAGGCGGGTTGTGAGGGGGCGGGTGTAGCCGAGCAGGCCGACGGTTGCTGAACCTGCTGCGTCCGGGTCGGCCATCGGGATTCGGTGTCCGGATGATGCGGTCAGGGGTTCGGTCCAGCGGCCTGTTGCTAGCAGTACTGCGTCGAAATCGGCTTTTCCGTCGGACAACTCGACGCTGGCTTGTCCGTCCACTTCGGACACGCCGAGCACCGTTACCGGGCAGCGGAGTTCGGCGCCGCGTTCCCGGGCTTCGCCCCACAGCCGGGCAACCAGCAGTGCTGGGAAGATGTGGCCTTCGGTGGGGTAGTAGGCGATGTCGTGGACGCTGGACGGTAGTCGCAGGTCGGGCACGAGGTCGCGGGCTTGTTGTGGCGTGATCCAGTCCACCGGGTAGTCGCGGCCCGTGAGCTCGGAGACGGAGGCTGCGAGCCGTTCGGCTCCTTCTGAGTCCTCGGCCCACTCCAGATTCCCATTGCGCACGAACCAGTTCGCTGGTCCCTTCGCCAGCTCGGCGTGTTCGGCCATGCCCGCGACGTTGAGATCGTGGTAGGAGCGCGGGTTCTTGTTGTGCGAGTTGGTCCAGGCGAACGACGTGCCGGAGGTTCCGGCCAGCGGTGCGGATCGTTCGAAGACGGTCACCTCGGCACCCGCGAGCGCCAGCGCGCGGGCAGCGCTTGCGCCCAGCACACCGAGGCCGATCACGGCGATCTTCATGCTTCCCTCACTAGTTCACTGCGGACATCTGCACTGGGCTTCCCCGGCGTGGCGAACGCGATTACCAGCAGCACCACCGCCGACGCGCCGATTCCGTAGACCGCGTACGGGACCGTGGTGTCGAGAACGTGCGCGACGGCGCACCCGACGATGCCGGCGATCATGCTGCTGATCGCGGCGATCGGGGCGAGGCGGCGGCGCTGGTGCAGCGCGTAGCCGAGGAAGATCGGTGCGGCCAGCGCGGCCGCCGAGTAGGCGTAGGTGGCGACCAGCCAGGTCAGCGCCTTGGGGAACAGGATCGCCAGCACCGCGGCCAGGATCGACACCCCGACCGTGATCAGCCGGGACAGCGACACCGTCTGCCGTTCGCTCTGCTCCTTGCCGACGATGTTCTGGTACACGTCGCGGGTCAGGTTGGCCACCACGGACTGCAGTGCGGCACCGGTGGTGGACACGATCGTCGACACCAGGAACGCGCCGAAGATGACCACCAGCCAGGTCGGCAGCTGGGTCAGCAGCCAGCCCGCGGCGTCTTCCTCGTTGGTCAGAGCCGGGTTCATCGAGTGCACCGCCAGCCCGATGCAACCGGCGTAGGTGCCACCGATGAGCATGGTCAGGCCGGACAGCCCGAGCCCGCGGCGGGCGTCGGAGATCTTCTTGGTGGCGAAAACCCGCTGGTAGTAGAGCTGGTTGGTGAGCGTGCCGGGCAGGATCGCCGCGACCCACAGCCAGATCTGCTCCCAGCCGACGGCGGTGAGGCCCTCCCAGCCCCACAGTCGCTGCGGCACGGTCTCGGTGATGCGGCCCCAGCCGCCCGCCAGGTGGACGGCGTAGGCCGCCACGCCGAGCGACATGACGATCATGAAGATGCCGAACACGAAGTCCGTCCACGCCACCGAGGTCAGCCCGCCCGGCAGCACGAACAGCAGCGATGCCGCCATGATCAGCAGGATCAGCACGGTCGGCGAGACCCCGGTGAGCTGTCCGAAGAGCTGTGCGAAGGCGACGAACTGGGTGGCAAGCCAGCCGAACGGCACCACCAGTGCGGCCAGTGCGGCGATGGCGGTGACCAGCTTGTGCTGCCCGAACAGGCGGGTGATGACGTCCGGCACGGTGGTGAAGCGCTGCTGCCGCAACCACTTCGCGATCAGCATCAGCACGAGGAAGCCGACCAGCACGCAGCCCTCGTAGACGAACACCGACCAGCCAGACTTGTATCCGATGCCGACGTGCGCGATCAGCACCCCGCCGCCGGTGGCGGTGGCGAACTGGGTGATGATCACGACGATCAGCGGCAGCGACTCGCCCGCGGAGAGCCAGTCCTGCGAGTTCTTCGCCTTCCGTCCGAAGTGGATGGACATGGCCGCGCCGAAGCCGATCACGAGCAGGCTGGCGACGATGATCCCGATTATCTGTCCGGTCGATCCTGCGGGCATGATTCGCCTCCGGTGGTCATCTGCGCGTGAAGCGACTGGGGTCCAGCTGGGCGATGTCGTGCTCAGTGCTTCCGCGCAGCGCGAGATCGGCGCCGATCTCGCCGAAGACGGGGGAGAGCTTGAAGCCGTGGCCGGAGAAACCGGTCATGACCGTGGCGTTGCGGTGGCCGGGCAGCGGACCGAGCAGGGCGTGCTCGTCCGGGGTGAATCCCTCGGCGTAGGTGCCGATGCGGATCGGGTGCGGGGTCACGCCGGGCAGCAGCCGTTCTGCCGCTGTGGCGGCCGCGCGGGCGTACTCGGGGTCGGCGCTGCGCGGCAGATCATCCGGATCTCGCAGGGTTTCCCGGTCCAGGTAGTGCGGGATGATCTTGATCGAAACGCCGTCCAGAACGGGGAAGAAGGAGAACCCGATCTCGCGGTGGCGGCGGATCCCGACCGGCATCCGGTCCGGCAGGTGGACGGCGGTGTCGTGCGCGGTGAACCAGCAGGCGGTGATGATCCGGATCTCGATGGGCAGTGCGTGCAGCGGTTCCAGGTCGCGTGTCCACGGTCCGGGGGCGAACACAACGTGGTCGACGTCGAATTCCTTGCCCTCACTGGCGATTCGCCATCCCCGTGCGGTTTCGGCGACGTCGGTGATGCGGTGGTAGGGGAGGATCTCGGCGCCTGCCTGCTCGGCGGCTCGCAACGTGGCCTGCACCGCGGGTTCGGGGCGCATCACTCCTGCGGCCGGGTCGAACAGCATGACCTCGTCGTCGTCGATCCGGTGCTGGGGATAGCGCTGGCGGGCGGTTTCGGTGTCGAGGACCTCGTGGTCGAGCCCTTGTTCCTCGGCGCACTGCCGCACTGCTGCGACGTCGGGGTGGTCCGGTGGGCCGATGGTCAGGCCTCCGCACATCGTCAGCAGATCGGCGTTCGCGGTGCGTTCGAGCTCGCGCCACAGCCGCTCGGATCGCTGGAGCAGCGGGACGTAGTTCGATCCTTCCTTGTAGGCGGTGCGGAAGATGCGGGACTCGCCGGCGGAGGCACCGCGGTCGTGGCCGGGGGAGTGGGTGTCGAAGGCGAGCACGTCTGCTCCGCGCTCGGCGAGCTTCCAGGCGGTCATGGCGCCGATGACGCCGGTTCCGATCACTGCGACGCGAGGTTTGCTCATGATCCCTCCAGGAACGCTGAGATGGCGCAGTTTTAGGCAAAACTGTCACGGGAAATTGCGTTGCGTCGGGTTCTAGGATTGAGGCAGAGCCGGATCAGGAGTCCGATGTGGACAGAACAGTTCGTTCTAGGTAGAACTCGACCAGATCGGGGCGGATGATGTGCCACATGGCTTCGGCGAGCTTGCCGTCGGTCAGCCAGGTCAGCCTGCGCAGCCGGATCACCGCACCACCAGCGGGCAGGTGCAGCCGGGTCGCATTGGCCTCGTCGAGCAGGACAGGGTCGATGTAGACGCGGGATTTCGCGGCCGGGACGCCGGTGCGGGCGAAGTAGTCGTGCACGGTCAGGTGGGCCAGGTCCTCGTCCAGCATTCGTGGTGCCAGCGAGAACGGGACCGCGGAGAGCTCGACGGCGATCGGGTTGTCGTCCACGTCGAACTTCAGCCGCCGCAGCTGGTTCACCGGCGCGTCGTCGAGCACGCCGGGTAGTTCGACGTCGGCGTCGCACGCCGGGATCACTGCCGCCGACTCCACCGCGTGCCGACCCGGGATCTCCGGGCCCTGCAACGCCGGATTCACCACGCGCAGCAGGCTCTCCTGCCGCGCCCCTTCGGCGACGAAGGTGCCGCGCCGCCGGTGGCGCTCCACCAGCCCGGCCTGCGCCAGCTCGCTCAGCACCCGTTGCGCGGTCGCGCGGCTGACCGAGTGCTGCTGCTGCAGCTCGGCCTCGGTCGGCAACCGGGTGCCGGGCGGCAACACGCCGGAGCGGATCCGCTGCTCCAGTTCGGTGCGGATGCGCAGGTAGGCCGGGGTTGCCACGAGGGGAATCTAGCTCGCCGTGAATTGACCGGTCAATACTCGTTTCGGGCGGGCAATAGTCACCGAGATATGTACGGCCATAGTTGCTCGCAGGGCGTGTAGCGGCATTGACACGCAGCTGGCATGCGGGCAATGCTGACCTGAGATTGGCCGTACAAATCCTCGGTGGGAAGGAGAACGGGTCGATGCTTCCGCTGGAAGGCGTGACCGTGGTGTCCCTGGAACAGGCGGTCGCCGCCCCGTTCGCCACCCGGCAACTGGCCGATCTCGGCGCGCGGGTGATCAAGGTGGAGCGCCCCACCGGGGACTTCGCCCGCGGCTACGACACCTCGGCGAAGGGGCTGTCCAGTCATTTCGTGTGGATCAACCGCAACAAGGAGAGCATCGTCCTGGACCTCAAGGCTGAGGCCGATCGCGAGGTCATGGACAAACTGCTGGACCGCGCGGACGTGTTCGTGCAGAACCTCGCGCCGGGCGCGGCCGCTCGACTCGGCCTGGGTGCGGCCGAGCTGAGGGAGAAGAACCCGCGGCTGATCGTGTGCGACCTGTCCGGTTACGGGAGTTCGGGGCCGTACCGCGACAAGAAGGCCTACGACCTGCTGATCCAGTGCGAGACCGGGCTCGTGTCCATCACCGGTAGTCCCGAGGAGCCGGCCAAGACCGGCATCTCGACCGCGGACATCGCGGGCGGCATGTACGCCTACACCGGCGTGCTCACCGCGCTGTACGAGCGCGAGCGCACGGGGCAGGGCACGGCGTTCGAGGTGTCGCTGTTCGATGCGCTGGGCGAGTGGATGGGATTCCCTTACTACTACTCCTACAGCGGCGCTGCTCCGGCACGGGCTGGAGCTCGGCACGCAGCCATCGCGCCTTACGGGCCGTTCGCCGCGGGGGATGGCGGGAAGGTGTTCCTCGGCGTGCAGAACGAGCGGGAGTGGGTGAAGTTCTGCGAGCAGGTGCTCGAACAGCCGGAGCTGGCCAGCGATCCGCGGTTCGACGCCAATCCGAAGCGGGTGGCGAACATCTTCGAGCTGGGCGTCGCCATCGAGGCGGTGTTCGCGACGATGAGCAGCGCGGAGATCGAGCAGCGGCTGGAGCAGGTCGGCATCGCCAACGCCCGGATGCGCACCGTCGCCGAATTCGCCGATCACCCGCAGTTGGAGGCGCGTGACCGCTGGCGCGAGGTCGATTCTCCGGCCGGACCGCTGCGCACCCTGCTGCCTCCGGTGACGGTGCCGGGGCGCGAGCCGCGCATGGACCCGATCCCGGAGGTCGGGGAGCACACGCAGGCCATCCTCGCCGAACTCGACGGCCACGCCGAACCGCCCGGGGGCTGAGCGGGTTTCCCAATTTTAGGGAAATTTGGAATCTCCATCGGGCGGAGCGCATGGTGGTGCGCCCCGCCCGATGGGTTCAGATGTGGCGGCCGCCGGTGATCTCCAGGACGCAGCCGGTCATGTAGGAGGACAGGTCCGAGGCCAGGAACAACACCACGTTGGCCACTTCGGACGGTTCGCCCGCGCGCTGCATCGGGATCTCCTGCAGCTTGGCGTTCCAGACGTCCTCGCGCAGGGCCGCGGTCATGTCCGTGCGGATCAGGCCCGGCTGCACCGCGTTGACCCGCACGCCCCTGTGCGCGACCTCCTTGGCCGCTGCTTTGGTCAGGCCGACGATGCCGGCTTTGGCCGCGCTGTAGTTGGTCTGGCCGATCATGCCGACCTTGCCGGAGATCGACGAGATGTTCACGATCGATCCGCTGCCCTGCTCGCGCATCACCGCCGCCGCGGCCCGGGTGCCCAGCCACGCACCCTTGACGTGCACGTCAAGGACGGCTTCGAAGTCGTCGAGGCTCATCTTGCGCATGGTGGCGTCGCGGGTGATGCCCGCGTTGTTCACCATCACGTCCAGGGAACCGAACTCGCTGGTGGCCGCCTCGATCGCCGCCTGCACCGCGTCCGGATCGGTCACATCGCAGTCCACGCCGAGCGCGGGTCCATCGAGTTCTTCCGCGGCTTTCTGGGCCTGAGCTCCGTCGATGTCGGCTAGCACCACCTTCGCGCCCTGGGCGACGAAGTTCTCGGCGATGGCGAAGCCGATTCCCTTACCGCCACCGGTGACCACCACGACCTTGTCCTGCAGCATCAACATCCTCCTTCAGAGCGCGCTTTCGGTGCCGAAGATCGCGGTGACCTGGCTGGACAGCACGCCACCGTTGCCGTGCGCCAATGCCACGTCGGCGCCCTCGATCTGGCGTGCGCCGCACTCGCCGCGGAGCTGGCGCACCGCCTCGATGATGGTGAAGATCCCGTACATGCCGGGGTGGCAGTAGGAGAGCCCGCCGCCGTTGGTGTTCACCGGCAGCTTGCCGCCCGGCGCGATGCGGCCTTCGGCGACGAACGAGCCGCCTTCGCCCTTCGCGCAGAACCCGAGGTCCTCCAGGAACAGGATCGGGTTGATGGTGAAGGCGTCGTAGAGCTCGACCACGTCGACGTCCTGCGGCCCGAGCCCGGCCATCGCGAACGCCCGGTCGCCGGACTCGGCCGCCGCGGTGACCGTCAGGTCCGGCATCGCCGAGATGCTGCGGTGCGAGACGGCCTCGCCCGCACCGAGCAGGAACACCGGCTTCCCGGGCCGGTCGCGGGCGCGATCCGCACTGGTCAGCACCACCGCGCCGCCGCCGTCGGTGACCAGGCAGCAGTCCAGCTTCGTCAGCGGATCGCTGATCATCCGCGCCGCCAGCACGTCCTCGCGGGTCAGCGGGTCGCGCGCGAATGCCACCGGGTTGAGCTGCGCCCACTGCCGCGCGGCGACGGCGACGTCGGCCAGTTGCTCGCGGGTCGTGCCGTACTGGTGCATGTGCCGCGCGGTGGCCATCGCGTACATGCTGATCGGGTGGCGGGCCCGGTAGGGCGCCTCGTACGGGTTGGGCTTGGACGGCGAGACCAGCCGCCCGCCGTCGGAGCGCTGGGTGCTGCCGTAGACGATCAGCACCGTCTCGATCATCCCGGCGTTGATCGCCGCAGCCGCGTGCAGCACGTGCGAGACGAAGGAACTGCCGCCGATGGTCGAACCGTCGACGTACTTCGGCCTGATGCCCAGGTACTCGGCGGTGTCCATGCCCGACATCGGGTAGTAGGAGGAGGCGGTGAACAGACCGTCCACATCGGACTTTTTCAGCCCGGCATCGGCCAGAGCGCGCACCGTTGCTTGGCCGGCCAGGTCCAGCGGGGTCAACCCCGGCGCGACCTGCCCTAGTAGGGCAGCCGCACTTTGATGGTGTCATGTGAGTTGGATCCGGCGGCGGAGTCGGGTGCGGTGGTGGAACCAGCGGGCGCGGGCTTGGTGG